>NZ_JBMDJM010000014.1:0-141822 GCF_057809195.1 Acidovorax sp. FG42
GAGCGCAACCTTGCCAAGGTTGAGGTCGAGAGTTCGAGACTCTTTTCCCGCTCCATATTTGAAAAGGGAAGCTTAGGCTTCCCTTTTTTCTTGGTGGTACGGGGCGCGCTGTTTTCAAACAGCGGTCCTGACCAGAGATACGACAGGGCATTGCGCGCATGCGCTGCCCGGGTTACGCTGCAACGCAGGTATGCGCTCAGCAGCCGGCGCCCCGATGGTGAAATTGGTAGACACTGCGGACTTAAAATCCGCCGCTTTCCTGAAAAGGGGCGTGCCGGTTCGACCCCGGCTCGGGGCACCACTCGACTGACCACGTTTGCGCAGCAATTGCGCAAAGCTAGGCAAATCAAGGCTCTAGCGCTTCTCTCTTTGGTGGTACAGTGCGCCCGCTGCGCAATTTTGCGCAAGTGGTGCCCCCGAAATCCCCCCACCAATCCCCCCAATGGCAACCCCCATCAAAACCGCCCAAGGCACGTGGCGCATTCAGATCGAGGTGAAGGGCCAGCGCGACAGCAATACGCTGCCCACCAAGCGCGAGGCCAGCGAATGGGCCGCCAGGCGCTCGGCTGAGCTGCTGGCCACGGCCACCGGCCGCGCTGGTGAGGTGAAGACGCTCGGCCAGGCGCTGGTGCGCTACGGCGAAGAGGTGTCGAGCGATAAGAAGGGCTGGCAAAAAGAGTTGATACGTCTGCAGGCCTTCCCGCGCCAGCCGCTGTTCCCCGCCAAGCGCCTGCTGGCCGAGCTGACGCCCGCCGACATCGTGGCTTGGCGCGATGCCAGGCTGAAGGTGAATGCGCGCGGCTCGGTGCTGCGCGATATGGTGCTGCTGTCCCACGTCCTGGAGGTGGCCCGGCGCGATTGGCAGTGGTTGAACTCGAACCCCATGCGCGACGTGCGCAAGCCGTCAGAGCCTGATCACCGCGAGCGGATCATTTCCGGCCCCGAGGTGCGGCGCATGCTGCGCGCCTTGGGGTGGAGTAGGGGGCCCGTGCGGTCGGTGGGCCATGCGGTCGCCAACGCCTTCCTGCTGGCCCTGCAGACGGGGTGCCGGGCCGGTGAGATCTGCGGCATCCGCTGGGATGATGTGGGGGCGGGCTACTTCAAGGTGGACGGCAAGACCGGCAAGCGCGATGTGCCTGCCGTGCCGTCCACGATGCGCACCATTGAGCTGATGCGCGGCTTTGACAAAGACCTGGTGTTTGGGCTCAAGACGCAGAGCCTGGACGCGATGTTTCGCAAGTACCGGCAGCGGGCGGGCCTGGAGGGTTTTACCTTCCATGACAGCCGCCACACCGCTGCCACGCGCCTGGCCCAGCGCCTGCATGTGCTGGACCTGTGCAAGATGTTCGGATGGACCAGCACCACCCGCGCGCTGGTGTACTACAACCCGAAGGCCGTAGACATAGCCCAGCGCATCACGACTGGCGCTGCTCCCATTCAATCACCTCGCTGAGCAGCCACTTGCCGTCGCGGCCGGGGCGGGGGAAGTCCTTGTATTTCTCCATGCGGCTGCGCAGCGTATTGCGGCACACGCCGAATCGTTCTGCCAGCTGTGCGCGGTCCAAGCGTGTACCGAGCATGCTTGCCATCAGCTGCATGGCGCTGGCCATCTTGTCGATGCGTTCCAAAAGCTGTGCTTCGCTCATGGCGTGACTTCCTTCCGTGCGGCTTGCGTCATCAGGTGCGGCGGTGTGCCCGCCTGGTTGTAGGTGTCCCACAGCGCTTGACCGGTGGGGCAGCGCTGCAGATGGCCGGGGCGGGCTCCTGCAGCCCTGCAGGTGTTGCACTGGCTGTGGTGGGCTTGGTAGGCCTTGTCGGCGGTGTACCAGTCGGTGGTCATGTGGTGGATTCCTTCACAGCGCGCTTTGCGGCCCTGAACTCTTCCACCCAGGCCTCGGCCGTGGCGGGGTCGCCCAGCTGGCCGGTGGCGCGGCGGCGCAGGTTCATGGCGCTGGCCTGGCGCAGGGTGATCGAGATTGCGCCATGGGCGAGCGCCTGGGCGCGCTTGCTGAGTGCAATGTCGTAGTGGCTGTCATGGCGGGGTGGCGCCTGGTGCCAGCGGCGAGCAACGCCGATCTTGTCGGCCATGGCGTGCAGCTCTTCGTCGGTGTCGGCCAGCAGGTGCGACATCTTCATGCGGCCGAATTGGCCCATGGGGTAGAGGTGCATGTCGTCAACGTAGACGGGCATCAGCGCGCTCCCTTCTTCGTCGTGTCCAAAGGAAAGCCCCAGTTCGCCAGCTCGCGGGCCTTGGCGCGGGTCTCGAAGTGCGCTGCACCGAAGCCAGATGCCTGGCGCTGTAGGTGATCCAGCTCGGCGCGTGCATTCTCCAGCGCTGCCAGGTAGTACAGCTCAACCCATCCGTGGTCGAAGATGGTTCGGCCCTGGGGTGTGCCACGGTCAAAGACCCGATGTGCCTGGTTGGGCGGCAACGTGAAAACCTGTACCTGCAGGCCGCGCTCCTTGCATTGCCGCTCCAGGTGCTGGGCTTCTGCCCCTGTGGCGCAGAAAACGCGGTCGCCGTCTTTCAGGCCGTCGAGGAGCGCCGTGGTGCGGCCGGTTCTTCTGGCTGATTGGAAATAGACGCGGGCCGCGCCATAGATGGCTGCACCGATTCCAAAGTGGTCCATCAGGCGCCTCCCTTCGCATTGGCAGCGGTACTCATCAGACCCTTGGGCGCTGGAGATTTTGCTTCTGTCTCCTGGTGGGCGTGGCGCAGCCTTTCGGCTGCAGAGTTGTAGTTGCAGCAGCTCATCTCATCGAGAGCCAGCGCAACCTGGTCGCGGAGGTGTTTCAGCTGTGCGCCCCAGCCGTTCCAGTAGCCGTCCGATTCCACGTATGCACCCAGCGCCATCTTGAGCGGTGCGGTGCGGTTGTTTGTCGCCGGGTCGATTCCCGAGGCCACGCGCTGGTGCAGCATCATGGCGAAGTTGGCTACGTCCACCGGATCGCCCTTTGCCACGTGGTGGACCAGCATAGTGGCCAGCTTCTTGGGGCTGCAATGCTCAGGGCTATCCCAGCCGCTGTGGCCCTTTGCGCGGGCTTGAGCCAGCTTGTCCTTCATGGCTGTGACAAAGCGGTCTGCGGCCGCGTCGTCGGGTTGGGCTGCGGGTGGCACCAGCCCCAGCGCATCCCGCGCCTCGTACGTGGCCACCTTCTTGCGCAGGGCCTGCAGCTCGCGGGCGTAGTCGGTGGAGCTGGGATCTGTGAGCGACACAAGCCCGTGCTGCACGGCGTGGTGGATCACCTGCAGGGTTTCGGGGAGGTCGCGCCGATCCTGGGCGAGGTCGCTTGGAGCGCCGTCTCCATCGATGATGCGCCTGGCCTGGGCTCGTGCGGTTGCAACGATGCCGAGCAGCTCGGTGCCCAGGCGGGCGCTGTAGTCGGCCGCAAACGGTGGCGGGCGGCGGGCCTCGCGCACCGACACGCTCATGTCGTGGTTGCCCATGGCCAGGGGCTGGTGGGGTGTAGTCTCGATGGTGACCACCACGCCGCAGCGCTGGGCCTCGGTGACCAGGTTGAGGGCTGCGCGGTGGATGGCGGTGAGGACGGTTGGTGTGGTCATGGTTGATCCTTCAAGCGGCCATCAGGGCCAGGTCGGTTTCTGAGACGCGGACCACGTTGCCGCCGGTGCTGGCGGTGCGGGCCATGGTTTGCTGGACGATGCGGTGCAGCTCGCCTGCGCTGAGTTGCTGGAGCTGGTATTCGTGCAGGTCCACGGCCGTGGCCAGCGCGTCCAGTTCCTGGAAGTAGAGGGCGGTCTGCCGCCATGCACCCGAGGTGAGGGCACGGGCCTCGATGGCGCTGCAGGCCTGCAGGGCGCTGGCGATGTGGTCTGCCAGGCCGCGCACGATGCCGCTGTGCTCGATGGCTTCGGCGATGACCATGCTGGACTGCAGCACCTCGAACTGCATTTGTGTGGCCACGCCTTCGCGCACGGCCTTGAGACAGGCGCGCATGGGCGTCATGATGCTGGCCAGCTCTTCAGGCGTGTGCTTTGTGGCGCGCATCAGGGCGGTCACGAAGGGGGGAGCGCATTTCGCGGCGCTGGAGGGGCTTCTTGCGGCCGTGGGTCATGGCAGCCTCCGGAACTCGACCACCCACACCCAGGGGTTGGCGGCCCAGCTTCCGGGGCCGTTGATCTGCTCCCACAGTTGGGCATACCAACTGCGAGGGAAGTCCGCATAGCCGAACTCGCGTGAGATTCGGTCGATGCTTGGATGGCTGGGTGGTGCGCCCTCGGCCATGGCATCGGCCTCGCTGATGTCCTGCAGCCGCTCCACGCGCACGCTGGTGATTTCCAGGGTGATGCGGCTGGCCCAGCGTGGCATGTGAATGCTTGGGCGCAACTTCCCCTTGAATTTGGTGCCTCGTCCGTTGTTGCGCTGCTGATCGTCAGCCTCATACCAAAGCGCCGCTACATTGGGGATTCCGGACGGCTTGGTAGTGTCCCAAGTCAACTCGGCGCGCCACGCCTCCCGCACCCACAGCCTGTCGCCGGGCTGGCCGTAGGGGCAGGTGCTCAGAATCTTCTCTTTCCCATTTGGGTAGAGAGTGCCCCCGCCTTCGCTGCGCGGTAGATACCAGGAGTTAAACAGGCCGGCAACGGTTCCGTAGACCAATTGCGGCTTCATGACCCGCCGCGTCTGCGTCTTGCTGCCATCCAGCAGCGCGCGGACCATGGGCCCGCTGAAAAGAATGGGGCGTTCTTTCATGCCAGCGCCTCCAGATCCTCAGCGAAGAAGGTGCCGCGCTCGGCGTGTGCCGGTGGCTTGTTGGACTCGCGGGCCTTGATGCTGGCGCCTTTCACGCCGGTGACGGTGACCGTGCGGCCGCGCCAGCTCACGGCGTCGCAGGTGTCTTTGACCATGAGCACCATGCCCGATTTGATCATCAGCGCCTCGCCCCCTTCCACTGCTGCCCCTGTCTCTGCGTCTGCACCGGCCTCGCCATTGGGCGCAGCGGCGGAGTCGGTCGCCGTTGCTTCGGTCCAGCCGTTCGGGCATGGCCACGCGACCGACGGACCTATCGGCGCGGCGCTGTTGCTGGGCGCGGCTTCACCCGCGACACCGCCCGCAGGAGCGGGGGCGCCTTCGTTGCCTTGCGCCGTAGGCGCCTGGTCCTGGTTCCCTTCGGCCTCGGCCAGCGCAGCGGCGATCTGCGCAGCCGCCTCGGCCTTCGTGGTCTTGGGCGCGGTGGCGCGGGCTTGCGCAGCGGGGGTGGTTTTGCCCTTGGCCCCTTTGGCCTTGCCTCCATCGCGCGTAGGTATAGCTTGCGCAGCGGGGTTAGGGGTAGAAGCGGTTTTCGGGGCTGCAGCTTTGACGGGCTTGGCCTGGGCTTTGGCTGCTGCGCGCAGGTGCGCAATGGCTTCGGCCAACTCTTCCTTTTCGCGGGCTACGGCTTGGGCCTCGATGTCGTGTGCGTCCAGGCCCAGGGCGCGGGCTGCGGCTTTGACCATGGGGGTGCCGTCGTCTTCGCCGTAACGGTAGGCGTTCTCCACCAGTAGGCAGGCCAGCATGCAGCTACGCACCTCGCCATCGGTGGCGCGGTCAATGCGGGCCAGGGCGCGGGTTTGTGTGGCGTCCCATGCCTCATCTTCGACCTCGGGCAGCGAGCACACGGCCAGCTGGTCTTGAGCGTCCATGTCGCGCGTTTTGAGCTTGAGCCACTCGCGCAGTAGCTCGGCATCAGCCAGCACTCTGGCGGGCTGTGGGGTGCTGTGTGCGGCCTGGGTGAGCGCCTTGTACAGCGCAGTGCCTGCTGCGCGGCGTTGGCGGTGTGCTGACTGCTGTTTGAGGCTGGAGATGCGCTCTTCCAGGTTGATCTGCTTTTCAGTGGTCTTGAGCACACCACGCTGCACCAGCACGGCTTCGGCCTCTTCGGTGGGGACTGCCTCGATCAGCTCTTTGGTGGTGGGATGCTCGATGAGCACAGGCTGCGGGCCGTGGCCGCCCAGTAGGTCGCGCATGGTGGCTGGGTCGCGGCCAGGCAGGCAGTGAGTGGTGTCCAGCTTGGTGTAACCCTTGATCTGGCTGCTGTACGCGCTGGTGATGGCCTTGGCTTCTTTGCCGTCGATGATGCGCATGCCCTTGGCCTCGGCCTGGGCGCGCAGGGCAGTGGTGTGTGCGGCCTCCTTGGCGTGGTAGCAGGCGGGGTCGGTGCACAGGTCCGGGCTGTTCACATCGGTGAACAGGTCGGGGTTGGCGCCGGTGCGTTTGGGGCATTCCTTGCAGCTGCCGACGCCGGGGCACAGGTCCACCGCTGTGATGTTGAAGCGAGCGCTGTCTAGGCGCAGCATGACGTTCATCTGCAGCCAGGCTTCGAACTCGCGCACGCCGGTGGCGAAGTCGCCGCGATGGTTGCGGCGGGATGCCTCTGCCAGCGCCTTGGCCTGCAGCTTGGCATCAGGGATGCGGGCGATGCGCAGGGCGCGGCTGGCATCGATGAGTCCCTCCTCGGTGGCCTTGCGGGCCTCGGGCGACAGATCCAGCAGCTTGAGGCGGGCGTAGACGTAGCTTTTGCCTTTGCTCTTGCTGTCGCCCTTGCCGATCTTCTCTGCCACCTGTTCGACGGTGAGGTGGCTGTGCTCCATCAGAGCGCGGTAGCCCTCGGCCTCCTCCAGCTCGCTCATGTCCACGCGCTGCAGGTTCTCGATGAGCTGGATCTCCAGCGCCTGGTCATCTGTCAGCTCGCGGATCATTGCGGGCACTTCGGCCACCTTGGCGAGGCGGCAGGCGCGCAGGCGGCGTGCACCGGCTACCAGTTCGTAGGCGGGCAGGGGCGCGCCCTGGCGGCGAAAGCCGAAGGTTTCGGCCAGACGCGTGCCGGGCAGCGGCCGCAGCAGGATGGGCTGGTGCACGCCGGTGGCCTTGATGCTGTCGGCCAGCTCCTGCAGCTTGGCCTGGTCGAAGTGCTTGCGGGGGTTGGTGAGACTCTCTTCGATGAGGGCCACCTCCACCATGCGCATCTGCGGGCCTGCGGCCGGGGTGGGCAGAGCGGTAGTTACGGTGTCGTGCTGATCGGTTGCCATGGTGCTCATCCCTTCTTTGCGAAGCTGGTACGGCTGGGCAGGCGGAACGCGTCGGCGCTGCCTGGGCGGTAGGGGTTGGTGCGCAGCTCGGGGCAGGTGTAGGGCTTGCCGCGCTGGGTGCTGTTGCGCACCGGGGTGGAGTCGGTGGCCATCTCCAGGCGCTCGCTTTTGCGGCGGGCGAGCAGCTCGGCCTGGCTGGGCACGGGGCTGATCAGGGGCTTGCCGTGGGCCGATGTGGTGGTGGTGCCGATGGGCTGCAGGCCTGCCTGGCGCAGCGGTGCGGGCTTGGGGCGCACGATGTGCACGCTAGTTTCGTTGGGCTTGGCCAGCGTGATGCTGTCGGTGCCACGGGTGGGGCGGGCGCGGGTCATGCTGGCACCTTTGCGGTGGGGTCCAGGGGCAGGCCCATCACGCGGCGGGCCGCGCGGTGCACCTCGGGGCTGACTGCGTAGCCGTATTGGTCGGGGTTGAGCAGGTCTTGCACCAGCTCCATGGCCTTGTCGGTGCCGTGCCAGTAGCGCACGTCGCTGGCGCGGTGGGTGCACAGGTTGAGCAGGTCGGTGGCTAGAGCGTGGCCTGGGGTGAGGCGCTGGCCGGGGATGGGGGCGCCGCCCGTGGTGTACACCATGACGCCGCCGCCTGGTTGGTCGATGATGTGGATGGTGATGGTGTTGGAATTCATGCGAGATCTGCGCGCTCTGCGCTGGTTTGGTTGGGGTTGATCAGGTCGGCCTCGCACTCCAGGCGCTTGGCTTTGAATTGGGGGTTGATGGCCTGCAGGTCGGCCAGCTGGCCGCGCATGCGGGCGGCGAGGGAGCGCGCGGCCAGGCAGCTGGCGCTGCCCTTGTCGGGGTAGCGGTGTGTGATGCACACGGTTTGGCCGGTGGCGCGGTCTGCAATCTCCAGCTCCACCACGGGCAGGCCGTGGCGGGTGTAGCGGCAGGTGCTGCTGGTGACCTGGCCCCGGATGTGCAGCGTGAAGGTGCTGGTGGTGGGCATGGCGGGCCTCTTTGTCAGCGGGGCAGGCTCAGGTACACCCAGGCGAACACGGTGAAGAACACCGCAGCGCACAGGGCGAACATGCCGATGCGGGCGGCAATGCGCAGGCCCTGGTGCCGGGTGCGGCGGGTGCGCAGGCGGATGAGCTGGATGGGGGCGCTCATGGCAAAGCCCTGACGCTGATGCTGCGGGCTGCTGGGAAGCGTGTCATGGCGTCGATGACGGCCGCGCAGGTGCTGGGGAACAGGCCCGCGTAGGTGAGGGCGCCCACGGTGATGGTGCAGGGGATCATTTGCGGGCACCCCCCAGGGTGGAGCCGATGGACTCGAACCTGTCTGCCAGGCCTGTGAAAAGGCCTGGGCTGGACACGCCGCCCAGCGTGGACAGCGCACCACTCGCGGCAAGGCGGCGTATGCACGCGAGCATGGGGTCAAGCTCAAGCTGCCAGATGGCTTGCTTGGCGTCGGAGTGGTAGAGGTCGCAGGCGTCGCGCAGCCGCTGGCGGATCTGACGGCTCTCTTTGAGCTGTTGCCCCATTTCAAAGCCGCTGACCACCTCAATGATGTCCCGCACGCTTTGGCGGGCGTCTGCGCACATGGCGTCCAGGTCGAACGCGGGGGCGGGCGCTGGTGCTGGCTCGGGCTCTTCGCGCAGCACCAGGTCGAAGTGTGCGGCTGTGGGCTCCAGCGCCTTGCCGTCCAGCAGGTATTCCATGGTGACCACCGGGGGGTTGGTGGGGTGCATCTGGATCTGCAGGGCGGTGATCAGCGGCTCGGTGATGCCCAGCACCTTGAGCAGCGCGTTGTTGGTGGCGCGGGCGTTCATGCTGCACCGCCGTTGCGCGCCGCCACCAGCTCGCCAAAGTTGTCAACGACGAAATACTCGCCTGGCGTGTGCCTGATCCATTGCTGGCCGTCGCTGTCCGTACGGGTCTCGCTGCCCCACCAGGTGCCGATGGGTGCGGATGCATAGGCGCTCTTGTGCGACGGGTGGAACGCCCTTCGCACTCCTCCGCAGCCGCTGCGCAAGAACATAGGTCCGTGCGTGTCGTTGGGGAATTCGCTGGCCAGCGGCGTCGCGCCGCCGGGCAGGATGGTTGTGCACACGTGTGCACTGGGGGTGGGATGGGATTGCATTTCGGCCCTCATTTGGTGAACGTGGGACGAATTTAAACACGATGTTTATTTGCAAGTCAAACACGATGTTTAAAACAAGGCGCAAACAACAAGGCCCGCATTGAGCGGGCCTGTGTGCGTACTGCGGGTCTTTATGACTGCTGAAGGAGGTTCAGCCAGTCGCGTTCACGAAGGATTCCTATCTGGTGCCCTTCTTCACGCAGTTCCATGGCGCGGAGGATCTTGGTGCCGTAGGAGGTGTTCACCCAGTGGGGGGAGATATTCGTCCCGACGATGAGGTAGTGCACCTTTTTGCTGACGGCAGCGACCGGTGTGCATCCAGCCTTTTCTGCCAGGCGCTCGCATGCGGACCTTGTCCCGTAAACGAATTCGCCAGTAAGGCAGATGCGACTGTTCTGGAGTGGCGTTGCGGCCGTTTCGTCGAAGGGCAGGGCGGCAATCTCGGGTTCGACCGCGCCCGATTCGGCGAAGTCGGAGCCCACCAGCTGCTGCAGTGTTTGCAGAAGGTGGGCGCGCTCTTCTGGGGTGATCACACCGTCCGCCATGGCATCGGCAAGGTATCTGGCCACGGCAGATCCGGGCCAGCTCTGCGCAACTTCAGGATTGGCGCTGATCCAGGTGCTGAGCATCTGGATTTCCATGTCATGGAGATGGCCGTCAGCCACAATGCCCGTGATGATGCCGCTGAGCACCTGGGCAGACTTGACGAACTGGCGGTGCGCCAGAACGTTTTGAATGGCTTGTTCCTGGGCCATGGCGCTATTGGTCAGGCGCTGGTGCGCAGTTTTTCAAAGTCCATGGTGTAGAGCACGGGCACGCCTGTGCGGGTGCACGTCATGGACAGCTCGGTATCGGTGTCAACTTGCAGATCCTCACCGCGCAGGCCCTGCCACATGGCCACATACAGCAGGTGCCCCACTTTGGTTTTGGTCTTGATTGCGGCCTCAACGCCGCCCCGAAAGGGGAGCACGGGCAGCTCGCCTGCGGTTGCTTTTGCCGCAAGCTCGGGCGCGTCCACACGCTTTGCCAGGCCGGTGATCCATGCATTGATTAACCCCTTGTCGGGCCCCTCCATACGGACTGCGTAGTCTTCGCTGATGGGAGGCGGGTTGTGCGCGGAGTGCGTGACGATCATGCTATTGATTTGTGGACCGACTGAATTTTTTTAGTTACAAAGTTCACGGTATACACCCACCCTTGCGCCCAGGTCAGGCGTGTTTGTCAAGTTTGGGCTGTGTGGCTTGTTTCATGCGCGTGATGGCGCCCAGCAACTGGTCTTCGATCTTTTGCCGGTAGTCGGCATCGAGGAGCTTGAAGTATTCGTCGGGTGTGAAAGTGCTGAAAGGCCAGGTCTTTGCCACCTGGTAGGTGGCTGTCTTTTCATGAACTGCATGCGCTGTGGGCTGGGGCGTCCATGCGCTGGACGCCATCTGTTGCTCACCATACAGAACCCAGTTCGCGTCGCAGCCTATGTGCTTTTGGGCTTTGAGCGCGCCGCCTTCAGAGACGCCGCGCGCCTCCCAGTTCTTCATGACCTGGGGTGATATGTCGAGCAATCGCGCTACAGCAGACTGACCAGTCACATCCCGCAACTCCCGCGCTGCCGTGTACAGCCTCTCGGTGGTTGAGTGGATTTGTGCCATGGCTGTGATTGTTCCGGCACTAAACACCGCGTTGTTAAACATGGCGATTTGATTTTTATTAAACGCCGTGTTTAAATCGCGGCATGAACGCTCTGCAAAAAGACATCCAGATCATCACCGCCCTGGGTGGACCGTCGAAGGTGGCTGAACTGTTGCATCTGCCTAAAAAGGGCGGGCAACAGCGTGTGCAGAACTGGCTGGCGCGGGGTATTCCGGCGCACGTCAAGGTCGAGAGGCCGGACCTGTTCATGCCGGAGCTGGTGCAAGCACCCACCGCGCCCGCTGGGCAGGGGGTGGCGCATGCGTAGCAGGGCACTCGGTGTCAGTGCTTCGGCAGTCCGGTGCCTGGAGGTGGTCCGCTTTCCAGCTTTTCGCACGCCACCAGTATTCGCTGCGCCAGCTCGCGCGCTTGTGCCGTTTGAATCACGAACGTTGGGCTCTTGTGCGCTTGGTCTGGCGACTGCGTTGCGTGCGTCAAGTAGTCGAGGCGCAGCATGAGTGCGCCGTATGCAGGCACGGTGCCGATTTCCCACCCTGCTACGGGTGACAGCGCGATTTCTTCTTCTTTCATGCTCGCCCTTTCTGGCGGTGGTTGTGTAGGAACTCCCATCGTATGTCGGAAGAGGGCGGGCACCCCCTTTTGCACCCGCCACGCCCCAGGCCGCATCGCCGGGGCCTCTCTCCAACCCCTTCACATGGTGTGCCGCGCGCGGGCAGGTGCGCGGCGCTTTGTGCGGCTGCGTGGTGGTGCGCTTTTCTTTTCTCTTTGCCATGGCCGCAGTGTCTTGCTGCGTGCCTGTGTGTGTCTTTAGCGTTTGGATAGGTGGAGCAGATGGACATTCTTGATTCGGTGCGGCGCCAGGTGCGCCATTACCCCGGCGGCCTGGAGGCCGTGGCCGCGCGGCTGGGCAAGAGCCCTAGCACGCTGGAAAAGGAACTGCGCGCGGCGCCTCAGTACAAGCTGGGCGCGGTGGATGCGGCCGAGATTGCGGCCATGTGCGTGGACGCTGGCACGCAGCATTGCCTGGAGTACCCCACGCGGGTGGCCGAGGCGGTGGGCTGCACGCTGCTGGCCTTGCCGCCCCATGGCCACGGCCTGGATGAGGTGACGGCCGCAGCGGTGGCCGAGCTGATGCGCGACCTGGCCGAGGTGGTGACCACGGTGACCACCGCCGACCAGGACAACGAGATCAGCACCCGCGAGCTGCGCGACATTCAGGCAAAGTGGGCCGAGCTGGTGGGGGCAGGGCAGGTGCTGCTGCAGATGATGCAGGCCAAGCACGACCGCACCATGGCGAAGTGGGAGGGCAAGTGACGCGGCCCGCCGGTGAAGTGCGCCAGGCGCTTTTCAACGCCTGCACTCAGTTGGCTACACCTGAACGCGGTCCGACCCTGCGCGAGATGGCTGCAGTGGCCTGCGTGGGCCTGAAAGCGGCCACACATACGGTCAAGCACATGAGCCGGGCAGGGCAGGTGCGCATAGCGCGCGAGCGGCGCGTGGAGTACCGCAACCGCCCGGTAGCCGAGTATGTGCCTGCTGCCCTGGTGGATGGCCAGGACGATGGCTTTGTGGATTTGAGCGCAGTGCTGCGGGTATGGGGCGGCTGACACGTTATGACCCTTGCACTGAACGCCGCTGGCGGTGGAGACGCTGGCTTCTGTGACTTTTGCGGTGGGGTGCGTGCATGAGCGGCGCCCCATTGCCTCCGATTCAATTTGCTGCCCTGGCTGAAGCACTGCTGGCCAGCGCGGACCGGCTGGTGCCCCTGTGGTTGCCTGATGGCGAACGCCGGGGGCATGAGTATGTGTGCGGGTCGCTGAGTGGCGGCAAGGGCAGCAGCTGCAGCGTGAACCTGGTCAATGGCCGCTGGGCGGACTTTGCCAGTGATGAGCAGGGCGGCGACCTGCTGAGCTTGTACGCTGCGATCCATGGCCTGAGCCAGGCGAAGGCTGCTGTGCAGGTGGCGCGCGAGGAGGGGCTGGAGAGTGTGGCGGGGCTGGTGATGGCGCCTGCTGGTGGCACGCCACCACCGCCTGCGCCGCCCAGGCCCGCGCCACCGCCTAAGCCCAAAGCAGAGCCCGAGGGCTGGACCACGGTGGTGCCGGTGCCTGCGCATGCGGTGGCGCCCACGTTCAAACACTATCACCGCCAGCCGGATGACCTGGAGCACAAGGCGACCTACCGCGTGGGCGGTGCGCTGCACGGGTTTGTGGTGCGGTTTCGCACGTCTGACGGCGGTAAGGACACGCTGCCTTACACCTGGTGCCAGAGCGCCCGCGATGGCGCGGCCAAGTGGCACTGGCGGCAGTGGGACGAACCACGGCCGCTGTTCCTGCCAGGTGGCACGCTGCCGGGCGAGCGCACCGTGGTGCTTGTGGAGGGCGAGCGCAAGGGCGAGTGCCTGCAGGCGCTGCTGGATGCAGGCGCGCCGGGCGTGTATTGCGTGGCCAGCTGGCCGGGCGGCAGCAAGGCGTGGCAGAAGGCCGACTGGGCCTGGCTGCAGGGCTGCACGGTGCTGGCCTGGCCGGACTGCGATGCCAAGCATGAGCCGCTGACCGCTGCCGAGCGCAAGGCGACGCCCGACAAGGCCGCGCAGCTGGTCATTCAGCAAGCCAAGCCGCTGCTGCCGGTGCATGAGCAGCCGGGCATGAAGGCGATGCTGGGCATTGGCGCGCGGTTGAGGGATGCGCACGGCTGCACGGTGCAGCTGCTGCCCATCCCCGCGCCTGGTGATGTGCCTGATGGCTGGGATGCGCGCGATGCCATCGAGACGGATGGCTGGGACTTTGCGCGCGTGCAGGCGTTCTTTGCGCAGGCGTATGCATTGCCGCAGGACGTGAGCGCACCGGAGCCAGCGGCTGGAAAAAAAATCGATGGCCTCGTTAGCACCGGGAGCGGTGGTAACGGGGGGGATGGCGGGAGCGGGGGCCCTGGCGGTAGCGCGGCCCTGGGTGATGACGACGACGATGCGGGCATGACGCGCATCGGCGCGTACATGGTGCCCGACTGGCTGGTGCCGTACTACGACAAGGCCAACAAGCGTTGGCTGGCCAGCCGCAAGATGGTGATCCTGATCCTGGAGCGCGACCCGGCGCTGCGTGATGTGCTGGCCTACAACGAGCTGAGCAACAACGTGCAGGCCCGTGTGGCGTGGCCGTGGGCGTATGCCAAGGCGGGGGATGTGACCGATGCGGTGGACCTGCTGCTGGGCAAGTACCTGACCGACACCTACGGCCTGCCCAGCATCTCGCGCGCGGCCCTGGCCGAGGCCATCCAGACGGTGGCGCACACGCGGCGGTTTCACCCCATCCGCGAGATGCTGCGGGGCCTGCAGTGGGACCAGAAAAGCCGCATTGATAACTGGCTGGTGCATGTGCTGGGCGAGAGCCCGGACACGCTAAGCAAGCCGATGCTGGAGTACCTGCAGATCGTGGGCCGGTGCTGGCTGCTGGGCATGGTGTACCGGGTGATGGAGCCGGGCTGCAAGTTCGACTACTGCCCGGTGCTGGAGGGTGCGGGCGGCCTGCGCAAGTCCACCCTGGTGGAGGTGCTGGCGGGCAGCGAGTATTTCAGCGACACCCCGTTTGAAGTGGGGCGCGGCAAGGAGGCGCAGGAGCAGGTGCAAGGCCTGTGGCTGTATGAGATTGCCGAGCTGACGCACTTCAGCAAGGCCGAGGTGGGCGCCATCAAGGCGTTTATCAGCAGCAAGGTGGACCGCTACCGGGTGGCCTATGGCGCCACCGTGGGCAGCTTTGCACGGCAGTGCCTGCTGGTGGGCACTACCAACGAAAACACGTATCTGCGCGACCGCACGGGCAACCGGCGGTTCTGGCCCATCCCGGTGCGGCACATCATCAACACCGATTGGCTGAAGAAGTACCGCGACCAGCTGCTGGCCGAGGCGTTTGCGCTGTACCTGCAGGGGGCGGTGTACACGCCCACCACCGAGCAGGAGCGCAGGCTGTTTGTGCCGATGCAGGAGAGCCGCCTGGTGGAGACGGCGGTGCTGTCTGAGCTGCTGCATGTGCTGACCAGGGCGCCCACTGCAGCGGGCATTGGCGCGGTGGTCAACGACCTGACGGAGTTTGTGACCATTGCGCAGCTCACCCTGGCCCTGGGTGTGGATGCGGCGAAGAGCACGCCCGCGCTGGAGGGGCAGATCCGCAGCTGGCTGGACCATGAGGGCTGGGAGCGGGCCAAGAAACAGATCAACGGTGCCAGGGCCTGGGGTTATGTGCGCCCCAAGAACTGGCCGCCGCAGGACAAGGATGATGGGCTGGATGCGGGCATGTTGCCGCCCGATGCGCCCACGCCACCGGCACCGCTGGCCCCGCCGCCAGCGTCAAGCCCATACACACAGGAAGGTGACGATGCGCCGTTTTGAGCAAAAGCTCATGGCGCTTGAATCGCGCCGTGCCGCAAACGCTGGGGGAGGCGTGATTCGCGCCAGCGTGCCCGAAGGGCAGGGGAGCGCTGTGCGCCCCCGTTGCGGCGCGGTGGCGGGGATGTCACTGCATGCGCCTATGACCTGAGTGTCCAAGTGTCCAAGGTGTCCAGCGTTTTGCATGGACACCACCAGCACCCCTACTTCCCCAGCAACTGGGGGTTGAGGCTGCTGCATTGCCCGGTGGGACTGAGGGCGGTGCCCGGCGCCAATCACCAAGGCGGGCGGGCACAAGCAGGCACACCCACGGGCACGTGCGCGCGAGCGCCTTCACCCTTCCCGTGATCTCTATAGAAAAGGATGGACAGTATGGACACTGCTACCCCAGCAAAGTCAGTGGACGACAAGATCGCCGAGATCAAGGCGCATATGCCTGATGTGTACGCCTCGATCCAGCGCAAGGCCCGCGAGATCGGGGGCGATGCCTTCACGCTGGTGCGGCGCGGCCTGCGTGGTGAGCGTGGTTGCTTCTACGCCATGGAGGCTGGCCGCGTGGTGGGCGCGCCGTTTGACAAGGCCCACCCGGACATGCAGATCGCGGCGCGGGCGATGGTGGAGTTTGGTTGTGCACACGTGTGCATTTGGCCCCTGAGCGAAGAAGAGGCGCGGCAGTATGGCGCGGCTTGAGCACATCAAACGCAGGCTGGAAAACTGGGCTATCTGGTCGATGCGTGGCTCAGGTGGTGGGCGTGGCTTTGCCAAGCGCTCAGTGCTGGTGAGTGAGACTTGGTCGCGCGGCAGCTATAACCACATGATGATCCCGGTGGAAGATGAGGAGGCTTGGGAGACTGACCGTGCTGTGACTTCACTCAAGCTGAGCAAGTCTCATCTGTATGTGATGCTGGTGCATATCTACCTGCATGACAAAGGTATCCCTGGCACTGCAAAGCTGATGAATCGGGCACAGTCAACGATCAAGGCACAGCTGGAGCAAGCCGACCGCGCCATCGCCGCCTGGCTGGATGCTCAGGCAGAGGAGCGTGAGCGTAAACGGGTTGCGGCCCGTGTATCCGAGCAGAAATCCAAGGCGCTATAGACAGCGAAAGGAGTTCTGCTCCTTAGACCTTTTGGGTACATTTCAGGCACTGTGTGTGTATTGCGCCTCCACCCGCAATGCATCGAGTGGGAACCCCGGCAAGTGTTGAGCTTGTCGGGGTTTTTCTTTGCTCAGTCTGTCCCGGACCCATCACAGGAGGTCGCATGTAGCACCGACTAGCCCTTCCCCTCTGATCAGCATTGCTGGTCAGCGTCTAGAGCCGCGCGAGAGCTGGCATGGGATCAAACTTGGCTGATGGTTGCGGGAGTGCCCACCCCGTGTACACCAGGTGACGCCGCTCAAGGTCGCACGTGCCCATCCCAGCGGCGTTAAAGGCTGGGGTCACCATCGAAGCGAGAACGCACCACCAAGGGTGCGACGGTTGAAGAGCAGCCCGCTTCGATGGTGGCCGCATGACTGGATCTGGCTGGCTCGTACCCAGCCCGGAAGAAGTGACAACACCCCGGCCTGGCCGGTATCGAGATTGCGCTCAATCACGAGCAGTGAAGGTAGCCCGGCTGCCATTGACCAATGCCCATTGCCGCCCCTCGCCCCTGCAGTCATCCCGGCTGCGGGGTGCTGGTGCGTGACGGCACAGGCCGCTGCCCCAAGCATCCAAAGAAGGCCTGGGCGCCAGCGGCGAAGGAAACAAAGCGCATCACCGGCCGCAGGCTGCAGGCCATGCGCGCTGATCTGTTCAGGCGCAAACCGCTGTGTGAGCCATGCGAGGAGGCTGGGCGTGTGACGCTCGCCACCATCCGCGATCACCGCATCCCGCTCGCCGAGGGCGGTGCTGATGACACGACGAACGAGCAGTCGATCTGCGCTGACTGCCACGAAAAGAAGACCAAAGCCGAGACAGCGCGCGGTGTACGCCGCGCCTGGGGCAACTACCGCGAGGGCTGACCCGGCCCACGCGCCCGGCCCCAGGGGGAGGGGGTGGTCTGAACTTTGGAGCCTTTGGCCTGGAAACTGACCGCTGAGTCGAATTTTTACGCGCGCAGGTTTTGGGAGGGGGGGTACCCCGCAAGGGCAATAGGAGGTTGATATGTCTGGTTCACGCGGTCCACTGCCGAAGCCGCTCCCGTTGCGGGTGCTGGAAGGCAATGCGGGAAAACGCCCGCTGGATCTGGCGGCCGGGGTGAACCCCCGCATCGAGATCCCCAGCCCGCCGAAGCACCTGGGCATCGAGGCGAAGAAGGAATGGAAGCGCATCACCCCGCTGCTGGAAGAGCTGGGCCTGATCAGCGGCCTGGACCGGGCGGCGCTTGCGCTGTATTGCCAGGCTGCGGGACGGTTGGCCGAGCTGGAAATGGCCTTCAACGGCAAGGTGCAGGCGAAGGTGGACGGCGGTATGGACTATGCCGATGCCGTGTATGAGGCCAGCTACGCCACCACGCCCAGCGGCTACGCCCAGCAGAGCGTCATCGTGCAACTGATCGGCAAGCACCGCGAGCAGCTCAACCGCTACCTGATGCACTTCGGCCTGAGCCCTGCGGCCCGTGGCCGCGTCCAGGCCAGCAACTACGTGCAGCCCACGCTGCCCGGCATTGATCCCAAACCCGAAACGAAGCCCCAGGGCTTCGCCATGTTCACCAACCCGAACCGATGACCGAATACGTCGAGCGCGCGCAGCAGTACATGCGCGATGTTCTCGGCGGCACGATCCCCTCCTGCAAATGGGTCCGCCTGGCTGTGCAACGCCAGGTGGATGACCTAGCGCGCGAGCCCAGTGAAGACTGGCCCTGGGTGTTCGATGCCGAACGGGCATCGCGCCCGTGCGCCTTCATCGAACTGCTGCCCCACATCAAGGGCAAGTGGGCACGCGAAGGGCGCCGACTGGAGCTGGAGCCCTGGCAGTGCTTCATCCTCACCACCGTCTTCGGGTGGGTGCACCGTGAAACACGGCTGCGCCGGTTTCTGGAGGCCTACGAGGAAGAGGCCCGCAAGAACGGCAAGAGCGCCAAGGGCTCCGGCCTGCTGCTGTTCATGCTAGCCGCCGACGGTGAGCACGGCGCCGAGTGCTACACCGCCGCCACCACCCGCGACCAGGCGCGCATCGTGTTCGATGACGCCAAGGCCATGGCCGAGCGCTCGCCCGGCCTGCGCACGCACCTGGGCGTGGCCATCATGCAGCACAGCCTGACGGTGGCCCACACCAGCAGCAAGGCCGCGCCCCTTGCCGCCGAAGGCAGCACGCTGGACGGCCTGAACGTGCACTTTGCGCTGCTCGATGAGCTGCACGCGCACAAGACGCGGGCGGTGTACGACGTGATCGACAGCGCACGCGGCGCGCGTGAGCAGTCGCTGTTGTGGACCATCACCACGGCGGGCACCGACCGCAGCGGCATCTGCTACGAGCGACGCACGCACGTCACCAAGATCCTCGACCGTGTGGTCCAGGACGAACGGGTGTTCGGCATCATCTACACGCTGGACGATGGTGATGACCACTTCGACCCGGCGGTGTGGATCAAGGCCAACCCCAACCTGGGCAAGTCGGTCCAGCTCGATGAGCTGCAGGCGCAGGCCAGCAAGGCCATGGCTATGCCGAGCGCGCTGTCCAACTTCCTGACCAAGCGCCTGAACGTATGGGTCAGCGGGGAAAGCCCGTGGATGGACATGCGGGCCTGGGAGAAGTGTGCCGACAAGGAACTGCGCATTGAAGCCATCCCGGACGGCGCCAAGGTCTACATGGGCTTGGACCTCGCGCAGAAAAAAGACTTCGCGGCGCTCACGCTGGCCTGGCAAGACCAGGAGACCGGAAAGTGGAACGTGTGCACACGTCTGTACCTGAACGAGCTGGCGATCCAGGAGAGCGGAAACGCCCACCTGGCAGGCTGGGCGCGGCAGGGCTACGTGGTGGTCACAGACGGTGCACTCACCGACTTCGACTGCGTGGCAGACGACATGCGCATGTACTGCCGCCGATTTGACGTGCAGGAGATCGCATTCGATCCGGCCCTGTCCATGTACTTCGCGGGCAAGCTGATCGAGGAAGGCCTGCCGCTGGTCGAGATCGCGCAGCGCGCCATGTTCTTCACCCCGGCACTGATCCAGGTGGAGAACCTGGTGCTGGAGGGCCAGCTGCAGCACGAAGGCAACCCGGTGCTGGCCTGGATGGTCAGCAACTTGGTGGTCAAGCAATCGAAGTTCAACGAGCTGATGCAGCCGACGAAAGAGCGCCCCGAAAACAAGATCGACGGCGTGATCTCCATGCTGATGGCACTGGGCCGAGCACTGGCCAACACCCCCGACGAAGGCGACCGGGACGGATTCTTTTCCGCGCCCGCAGGCATTGGCGCAAAACCAGCAGGTAATCCATGAAGAAACCAACCGCACAACGCCGACAGGGCCGCATCCGCGCAGCCGTCACCGCGCTGTTCGGCGGCGAAGGTGTCAGCGTCAGCGATGTGTCTGGTATAGCTGCCGTGCTCGGGTCTGACAGTGCGACGGGAGTCACGATCAGCCCGCGCACCATGCTGCAGATCTCTGCCGTGTGGGCTTGCGTGCGACTGATCGCCGAGACCATCGCCACCTTGCCGCTCAGCATCTACGAGCGAACAGGGGCCAACGGCAAGCGCCTTGCGCAGCAGCACCCGCTCTACAGCGTGTTGCATGACGTACCCAACCCCGACGCCACGGCGGCGGTGTTTTGGGAGTCCATGGTCTCGGCCATGCTGCTGCGTGGAGCAGGCCGTGCTGAAAAGCTGATCTTCAACGGCCGCCTGGTCGGCTTGGTGTTCCTCAACCCCGACCGGCTCACCCCGCACAAGCGCCAGGGCAATGTGGTGCTGGAGTGGCACTACACCGATGAGAACGGCACGCGCCGCATCATTCCAGCGGCCCGCGTCTGGACTATTCCAGGCTTCTCGCTGGACGGCAAAAACGGTGTCAGCGTTGTGCAGTACGGGGCAACGGTCTTCGGCCAGGCCATCGCTGCCGACAAGGCTGCAGGCAAGGTGTTTCGCAACGGCGCGTTGCAGAACATCTACTACACGTTCAAAGACTTCCTCAAAAAGGAGCAGCGCAACGACTTCCGCGAGAACGTCCTGGGCTTGCTGGAAAAGGGCCAGACCCCGCTGCTGGAAGGCGGCATCGATGTCAAGCCGCTGACCATCAACCCCAAGGACGTGCAGCTGCTGGAGTCCCGAGGGTGGAGTGTCGAAGAGATCTGCCGCTGGTTCCGCACACCGCCCTGGATGGTGGGCCACACCGAGAAGTCCACCAGCTGGGGCAGCGGCATCGAGCAGCAGATGATCGCCTTCCTGATGTTCACGCTCGGTCCATGGCTCAAGCGCATCGAACAGGCAATCAGCAAGGATCTGCTCACACCCGGTGAGCGCACCCGGTACTACCCCAAGTTCGCCGTCGAGGGCCTGCTGCGGGCCGACAGTGCGGGCCGGGCGGCCTTCTACACCGCCATGGTCAACAACGGCATCTTGACCCGCGACGAAGTGCGCGAGCTGGAAGACCGCGACCCGCTGGGCGGCAACGCAGCGGTGCTCACCGTGCAATCCGCCATGACCACCCTGGATGCCCTGGGCCAGGGATCCACCACCGACCAGCAGGCGCGGGCCTCCATCCGCGCCTGGCTGGGCCTTAGCAACGACACCGAGCCGCAGAAAGGCTGACCATGAGCGTGAAAAACCTACCGGCCGCCCCCATGGGCAGGCCGAGCGCCAGCGTGCGCAGCGAAATCCTACCCCGCGCATTCGAGCGCTGGAACCCGGGCCTGCGGGCCGCTGCGGGAGAGGATGAGCAAGACCGCAGCATCAGCGTCTATGACGCCATCGGCTACGACTACTGGACGGGCGAGGGCGTCACTGCCCGGCGCGTTGCGTCGGCCTTGCGCACCCTGGGCGCCGGGCCCGTCACAGTCAACGTCAACAGCCCAGGCGGCGACATGTTCGAAGGCCTCGCCATCTACAACCTGCTGCGCGAGCACAAGGGCGATGTGACCGTCAAGGTGCTGGGCGTCGCGGCATCGGCCGCCAGCATCATCGCCATGGCTGGCGACACCGTGCAGATCGCGCGCGCCGCCTTCTTCATGGTGCACAACAGCTGGGTGGTCGCATCAGGCAACCGCAACGACCTGCGCGAAACCGCCGACTGGCTGGAGCCCTTCGATGCGGCAATGGCCGATATCTACGTGGCGCGCACCGGCGCAGATACCAAGGCTATCGCCAAGCTGATGGATGCGGAGTCGTGGATCGGCGGCAGCGCTGCTGTCGAGCAAGGCTTCGCGGATGAACTGCTGCCGTCCGACCAGGTGGGGCAGGGCGACGCTAAGGCACAGGCCCACGCGGCCCGGCGCCTGGAGGCTGCCCTGCGTGCCAGCGGCATCCCCAAATCTGAGGCCATGCGCCTCATCTCCGAGTTCAAGTCCAGCGCGGGCGATCCCGCTGGCAGCGGTGCGGGCGATCCCACCGAACGCGCTCCGGCCCAACAGGGTGCCGAGGTGCTCTCCGTGCTCCGTGATTTCTCTCTGTCCTAACCCACCACCTGAAAGGTAAACACACCATGCAACGCAAACTTCTCGCGGTCGCTGTGATCGCCCTCTGCGCCTTTTCGATTGGCGCCCAAGCCATGGGGGTCGATGTTGCGGCTCCCATTCACGCCTTCCTGCTGGCCCACCCCGATATCGTCCTGGGCCTGGGCGGCGCCGCCTTCCTGGGCGACACGCAGAACTTCAACCCCACGGAAATCAAGGCTGCGCTCGACAAGATCAGCGGCCAGGTGAAGGAGGCCGGGGAGAAGGCGCTGGCAGAAGCCGCCAAGGGCGTCCAGATGTCCACCGCCAACAAAGAGAAGGTGGACGAAATGCTGATCAAGCAGGGCGAGCTGCAGGCCAACCTGAAGGCAGCGGAGCAAGCCCTCGCACAGCTCCAGGCCAGCGGCAACGGCTCCAATGCACCGCACCAGTCGCTGGGCCAGCGCTTTGTGGAAAGCGAAGACGTGAAGGCCTTCCTGGGCAAGACCACGCCACGCGGCCGCGTCGATATGCCGGTGAAAGCCGCCATCACCAGCCTTACCACCGATGCGGACGGCTCTGCGGGTGACCTGGTGCAAACGACCCGCGTGCCCGGCGTGGTTGGCCTGGCAGAGCGACGCATGACCGTGCGCGACCTGATCTCGCCCGGCACCATGGATGGCAGCTCGCTGGAGTACGTCAAGGAGACAGGCTTCACCAACAACGCAGCGCCCACCGCTGAAGGCGCGAAGAAGCCTGAATCGAGCCTGAAATACGACCTGATCACTACCAACGCCAAGGTGATCGCGCACTTTGTGAAGGCATCGCGCCAGATTCTGAGCGACGCATCGCAGCTGGCAAGCCTTATCGACCACCGCCTGCGTTATGGCCTGGCCTACAAGGAAGAGCTGCAGCTCCTCAACGGCGACGGCACCGGCCAAAACCTGCTGGGCATCATCCCGCAGGCAACCGCCTATGTCGCCCCGCTGACCGTCGCCGATGCTACCCAGATCGACATGTTGCGCCTTGCGCTGCTGCAGGCCGAGCTGGCAGAGTACCCATCCACCGGCATGGTGCTCAACCCTATCGACTGGGCGCGCATCGAGCTGACCAAGGACGACACCGGCCGCTACATCATCGGTAATCCGCAGGGCGTTATCGGCGCCTCGCTGTGGAATCGCCCAGTGGTCACCACCCAGGCCATCGCGGTGGACAAGTTCTTGGCCGGTGCCTTTCAGATGGGCGCGCAGGTGTTCGACCGCTGGCAAGCCCGCGTGGAAGTGGCCACCGAGAACGAAGACGACTTCACCAAGAACCTGGTCGCTATCCTGGCCGAAGAACGTCTCGCCCTGGCGGTGTACCGCCCCGAGGCGTTCATCTACGGTGACTTTGGCCTGGTGGCCTAACGCCTCGGGCGCACCCCGTGCCCGCCTCTCTGTCTCGATCTAGCGCACAACCGCCCTTCGAGACCATTGGCCTCGGCTTCGGCCGAGGCCTTCCCCCCACCGCAAGGAGATCAGCATGTTGATCAAGTTCGTGAAGCCCGACCCACGCGCGGGCGACGTGGTGCGCCTGGACAGCCAGCGCGCCCAGCAGTTCATCGATGCGGGCACCGCCGAGCGGGTGCAGGAGGGCAGCGCAGCGCCTGCACAGGATGCTCCAGCGCCTGATGCCAAAGCGTCCGCACAGCCCAAGGCCCTTGCGCAGCGCAAGGCACCCACGGCGAAGAAGTAAGGCGCGAAGGCATGCCCATTAAACCGACACCGGACGAAGCCATCCAGCGCCTGCGGCTGGATGACAGCCTGGATGGCGATATCGGCAACGCCATCGACCAGGCGCACGCGCAGGCCGTGGCGTTCCTGGACGGCGCGTTGTATGAGGACGACGCAGCCCTTGAGGCTGCTGCCGACATGCGCGGCATCATCTGCACGCCCGACATCATTGCCGCCCAGCTCCTGCTGGTGGACGTGCTGGTCGGCAACAACAGCGCGCAGGACCGCGAGCGCAAAGAGACGGGTGCATTCAACATGCTGCGTATGCACCGGAACATGGGGGCCTGACATGAATTCGCAGGACCTCGACACCCGCATCAACATCGACAGCCTGCAGGTTGCCAAGGGCACATCCGGCGGGATGCAAAAGGCCTGGGTGCTGCACAGAACGGTGTGGGCCAAGCGCATGGACTACTCCGGCGCGGAGCGCAGGGCCTCCAGCGCAGGCGGCGAAGTGGCTGTATCGCGCGTGGAGTTCCTGATACGCCTGCGCGACGACCTGCAGGAAACCATGCGTGTGCGCCACAAGGGAAAAGTTTTCGACATTCAGCACATCAAGCCCCTTGCCAACGCGCGGGGCTGGATGGTGCTGACATGCGACACGGGGGCGAACGATGGCTGACTCCAAGATCCTCGGCATCGGCGAGCTGAGCCAGTCCTTCCAGCAGCTCAAGACCGGCATGGAAACGCGCACCGCCCGCGTGATGGTGGCGGCTGCAGGCGGTGTGGTGCGCGGCAAGGCGCGCGGCATTGCCCAGGCCAAAGGCCTGCGCAAGACCGGCGCCCTGATCAAGAACATCGTCATCAAGCGCGAGCCGCAGGCCCCCGCAGGCACGGCCCAGTACAACCTGGGCGTGCGGCATGGCCGCCAGCTCACCAAGAAGCAAAAGACCAATAGCAAGCTGGCTGTCAACAAGGGCGGCCGCATCGTCAAGCGGTACGAAGACGACCCTTACTACTGGCGCTTCCCCGAGTTCGGCACCAAGAAGCAACAGGCCACACCCTTCCTGCAGCCTGCGCTGGAGCAGGGCAAGGAAGAGGCCATCAGCGCCATGGCCGAACGGCTGGACAAAGAGCACGCAAAGGCAAGCAAGGCATGAGCACCATCCACCAGCTGCTATCTGTGGCCCTGGCGCCAGCGCTCGCCAACACCTGGGCGGTGGAACTGCCGCCCAACCCCACCTGGCCCGCTGCCGTGTTCGATGTGGACAGCAAGCCCGAAGACGCCTGGTGCGCCGGGGGCGGCTACACCCAGCACGATGTCAACCTCATCGTGCTGGCCCGCACTGTGGAGGAGCTGGACGTGCTGCTGCCCCTGGATGGCAGCGGCCCCTTCCGCACCGCGCTGGAGGCTATGCCCGCCTACCAGTACGAAGACGACGCAGGGGATGCTGACTACGAGCCCGACCCCGACATCTTCGCCCGCTACATCTCAGTGCGCCTGCGCACACCCCGCCACTAACCGCAACCCACCACCCCTGGAGCCACCATGGCAAAAAGCACCGCAGCCCCTGCGGCGGCTGGCGCAGCTGCGCCCGTCGCCACCCCCAAGCCCACCAAGCCAGCGCACCACCTGCCCACGCCACCGCGTGCGCGCGATGAGTTCACTGGCCTGGGCGGCACCTACATGCGCGACCCGGCCACCGGCAAGCGCACCCGCGTCCCGCCCCCGGCCGAAGCCGAGGGCGACGACAACACCGCAGCAGCCTAAGCAGCGGCCGTTTCTGAACCCCTCACCTGAAAGGAACCCCCATGGCCAAGTCCATGAAGAAAATGCTGCTGCTGGCAAAGAAAGAAGTCACAGCTGGCACCGACGCTCTCCCCACCGCAGCGGCTAACGCCATCCTGTGCCGCGCCCTCATGCCCGAGCCCATCACAGCCGAGCAGGTGCAGCGCAACCTCATCCGCCCCTACAAGGGCAACAGCGGCAGCCTCACCGTGGGCGAACACCGCAAGTTCACGTTTGAAGTGGAGCTGGCAGGCGCTGGCGCCGCAGGCACAGAACCCAAGTGGGGCCTGCTGCTGGAGGCCTGCGGCTTTGCCGCCACCATCACTGCGGGCACGGATGTGACCTATGACCTGGTGAGCGAAGGCGAGCCAACCCTCACGCTGTACGGCATTCTGGACAAAACCCAGTTCGTCATCACCAACGCCAAGGGCACCGTATCGTTCGAGCTGAATGCCAAGTCCATCCCGGTGATGAAGTTCGAGTTCCTGGGCACCTACACCGCCGCGACCGAGCTGGGCAGCATGCCGGTGGATGCTGACTACAGCGACTTCATCCAGCCCAAGACGGTCGGCAAGGTCAACACGCCCACCTTCAGCTTCCACGGCCTGTCGGCCTGCATGTCGGCCTTCAGCGTCAACCTGGCCAACGCCCTGGCCTGGCGCGAGCTGGTCAACTGCGCAGCGCCCCACAGCCCAGACCGCCAGCCCTCGGGCAGCGTCACCATGGAGATGCCGAGCATCACCACCAAGAACTGGGCCGAGGTTGTGCGCAACAGCACCGTGGGCGCCTGCAGCCTGGTGCATGGCACGGTGGCGGGCAACATCATCGAGCTGGCCATGCCCGCCGTGCAGTGCAAGCCGTTCACGCTGCAGGACGACCAGAGCATTGCCATGATCAACATGCCGTTCGACATCAACCCCGTGGACGGGGACGACGAACTGCAGGTCATCGTCCGCTAACCCAGCCCACCCGTGCACACGCGTGCACACCCCGAAAAAGAGCCACCCATCGCGGTGGCTCTTTTGCTTTCTCCCCCTCTCATTGCACTCACACACCATGTTCATCCTTGCCCCCACCGAAACCTTCAAGGCCACCGTTAAGGTCAATGTCGCCACGCCATCGGGCGGCTGGCGCGAAGAATCCTTCGTCGGCATCTTCAAGCGCTCCAACGAAGACGAGCGCGAGGGGCTGCTGGCCCTCAAGAACACTGATCTGCTGCGCTGTCAGATGGTCGGCTGGGAAATGGTGGACGAAAACCGCGCCCCTGTGGAGTTCAACGAACAGAACTTTGAGGCCTTCCTGCTGCTTACTGGCGCCGTGCGCGAGGCGGCCATCACCTACTGGAACCACAACGTAGGCGCCAAAGCAAAAAACTGATCGAGGCCGCGCGCTGGTGGGCGGGCCTGCGCGATGAGCCACCCGGTGCGTTTGAGCCCGATGACAGCGTGCTGGAGTCCATGGAGGCCATGGGCGCCAGCGCCGCGCAGATCGAGGCCGTCCGCGCTCGCATTGATGCCGCACGCCAGGCTCCCCAGGCAGAGCAAAGCGCCTTCGGCGTGTATGCCGAGAACCTGCCAGTCGTCGCGGCCTTCGTGGCACTTGCGCCCCGATGGCAGCACATTGCCCTGGCACTGCAGCCCTCAGGCTTTTTGGTGCGGCGCACCGGCTTCGACTGGGCAGCGGTAGAGGCCTGGATCGACCGCCACTGCCGCCGCCGCCAGCGCCGCGCGCTGTCCAACGACCTGCAGATCATGGAGCGCGCTGTGCTCGATGCAGACCGCGAACAACTAGAAAAAGAGGAGTAACCCAACATGTCCGCACTCGGCTCCCTGGTGGTCAAACTCGGCCTGGACTATGCCCAATACACTGGCGGGCTCGACAAGTCCGAGCAAGCCGCGCTGGCTGCAGCCAAGAAGATTCAGGACACCTTCGACGGCATGAAGGCCAGGGTGGCCGCCACTGCAGGTGCCATCGCTGGCGGCCTGGCTGCGGGCTTCACCATCGCCGCCTTCAAGGGCATCATCAGCGGCGCCATCGACACCGGCGCCGCGCTCGACGACCTGCGCATGCAGACCGGCGCAACGGTTGAGGCCCTGTCTGGCCTGGTGGCCGTGGGCAAGTTCAACAACATGGGGCCCGAGCAGATCGGCGCCGCCATGAACAAGCTGTCGGCCAACCTGGCCAGCGCCACCGAAGAAGGCAAGGGCGCAGGCAAGGCCCTGGAGGCCCTGGGCATCGACTTTGACAAGTTCAAAATGATGCGCCCCGAGGACCAGATGCAGACCGTGGCCAAGGCCATGGCTGGGTTTGAAGACGGCACCGGCAAGGCCGCCGTGGCCATGGCGCTGTACGGCAAGCAGGGCGCGCAAATGCTGCCCTTCCTGCACGACCTGGCCGATGTGGGCGACCTGCAAGCCAAGGTCAGCACCGAGCAAGCCGCCGCCGCCGCCAACCTGGACGACAACCTGACCCGACTCAGCACCAGTGGTGAGGCCTGGAAGAAGGAATTGGCCAACGGCATGATCCCGGCGCTAGACCTGGGCGCCCAGGCCCTGGTGGACATGATGAACGGCTCGGGAGGCCTGCGCGAAGAAGTGCGCCGCCTGGTGGCTGACGGCAGCATCAAACAGTGGACCACCGACGCCATCAAAGGCCTGAGCTACGTGGCAGACGTGGGCCAGATCGCCTGGCGCGTGCTGCAGTCCATCGGCAAGGGGCTGGGCGGCCTGGCTGCGGCCCTGGTGCAGGCGCTGAGCGGCGACTTCCGCAGCGCGTGGGACACGCTCAAGGCCTCCGGCCAGGACATGATCGATGTGTTCGATGCCCCCACCGTGGGCGCGCGCTTCCGCGAGTCGCTGGACAAGGTGGCCGCATCTGCTGCCGCCACGGGCGATGCCGCAGCCAAGGCACGCCCCAGCTTGGACGGCTTTGCCAACACCACCGACAAGGCAGGCAAGACCGCCAAGGAGGCCAAAGACCCCTTCGACGCGCTGCGCGATTCGGTGGTCAAGGCCACCGCCGCGTACCAGGCCGAGGCCGTTGCAGGCGAAAAGCTCACCGAAGGCCAAAAGAAGGCCATCGATGTGCTGGACCAGCTGCGCTCCGGCAAGGTCAAGGTCACAGAGGCGCAGGCCATCCAGATCGGCAAAGACATCGAGGCCATGCTGGCGGCCGAGGGCGAGAACAAGGCCCGTGAAGAGTTCATCAAGACCGCCGATGCCGAGCGCGCCGCGCGCCTCAAGACCGTGCAGGCCATGGAGCAATCCGCCGCCAGCCTGGAAGAGCAAAACCGCGCCCTGCGCGACGAGATCGAACTGATCGGCCTCACCGATGCGGCGCAGGTGCGCGTGCTGCAGCAGCGCAACGAAGCCATCATCCTGACCAAGGAAGCCACCCTGGCAGAGCTGGAGCGCGCCAGCGCCATCACCGGCACCATGACGCGCGAGCAGATCGCCCTGCAGGCCGAGATTGAGCAACTGCGCGAGCGCAACAGCCTGCTGGGTGCCCGGTACGAAAAAACCGAAGTCGCCAAGGCCGCCCAAGAGGCCGCAGGCGAGTGGACCAAGTTCACCGACAGCATCTACAACGGACTGAGCGACAGCCTGTACCGGGGCTTTGAGGCGGGCAAGGGCTTCTTCAAGTCCTTCTGGGACGGCATCAAAAACACCGCCAAGACCACGGTGCTGAAGTTCGGCGTGCAGGGCATCATGACCGGCGTGTCTGGCTTCCTGGGCCTGGGGAGCAGTGCGGCCGCTGCGGCCACGGGTGGCGCAGCCGCTGTCGGTGGTGCGGGTAACTTGCTGACTGCCGCCTCCCTCGCTGGTAACAGCTCCTTCATGATGGGTTTGTCCGGCGCCTGGGGTGCCGGTGGTGGTCTCATGTCCACCCTCAATGCTGGCACATCGCTGCTGCAGACTGGTACATTGTCCAGTATCACAAGCGGCCTGGGCACCATTGCGGGCGCCCTGGGCCCCATCGCCCTGGGCGTGGGTGCAGTCGTCTCGCTCATCAAGAAGCTGGACGACAGCGGCACCATTCACACCGGCGCGCTGTCGCAATACAGCGCAGCCGGTGGCCTGGCTAACAGCACCACCCATGGCGCCTTCGGCATGGGCTTTGGCGGTGTGGACTACTCGGCAGAAACTGAGAAGTTCACCGGCGCCATGGCCCAGTCCATCGTGCAGATGCTGGACAGCACCGCCACCACCTTCGGCAAGGAGGCCGGGTACAAGGCCGCTACCGCGTTTGCCGACGACACCAGCAAAGATGGCGCCTGGGGTGGCCTGCTGATCAGCAAGCTCGAAGAGACCATCGTCAACTGGGACACCAGCCGCACAAGTCGCTGGGCGCCCAAAGAGTTTGCCGACGGTGCAGCGGGCCGTGACCAGTACCTGGCCGCCGTGGCCGCCGACGTGCGCGTAGCGCTCGAAAGCATCGGCCTGCCCGCCTGGGCCACCGGCATGCTCGACAAGCTGGGGCAGGGCGCCAGCATTGAGCAGCTGGCTGGCGCTGTGGATCAGATCAACGCAGCGAAGGCCGCGTTTGCGAGCTTTGGGCAGTACATGCCCACCTTCGCAGGCCTGGCAGATTCGGCCATCAGCAAGCTGGTGGACGCATCGGGCGGCGCGCAGGCGCTGGCGGGCAACATGGCCACGTTTGTGGACGGCTTCTACACAGACGCTGAAAAGTTGGCCATCAACACGCAAAACGTGAGCGATGCGCTTGCGAAGTTGGGCTTTGAAATGCCCGCCACCCGTGACGAGTTCAAGGCGCTCGTGCAGGCACAGATCGCACTCGGCGATGGCGGTGCGGAAACAACCGCCAAGCTGTTGGCGCTGTCCGGAGCCTTCGCTGCCGTGACCGCAAACACCAGCGCTGCTGAAGACGCTGCCAATGCGGCCGCTACGCTCGCCGCAGCCCGCCGCGCGCAAGAGATCCAGCTCATGGACCTGCTGGGCGAAAGCTCCGCAGCCCTTGCCGCCCGCCGCGCGGATGAACTGGCATCGATGGACCCGCTGCTGCGCGCCACGCAAGGCTACATCTACACGCTGACCGACCTCAACAAGTCTCTGGCCGACAACGCCGCGCAGTTGAAAGGGTTGGAAGACGGCCTGGCAAGCATCACCGGCACTGCTGCGCAGAGCGTGCAGGACGTGCTGAGCAGCCTGATGGAGCGCCTGCAGGGGACGAGGGATTTCCGCTCCAACCTGGGCGGGGCCATCGAATCTGCGCGCCTGTCCACCATGACCGGCGCCGACCAGGTGAGCTACCTCAGGGGTAAGGAAAGCGGTCTGTGGAGCCAGCTTGACACCGCTGCAGACCCGGTGGCCGTTGCAGAAAAACTGCAGCAAACCATCCTGGACCGCATTGGCATTGAGGCGCAGCTGCGCGGCAATGTCGAAAGCACCACGCTGGCAAGCCTGCAGCAGCAGCTCACGGTGGCCCAGTCCCTGCGCAGCGCGGCCGATGGCATGCAGCGCACGGTGGATGGCCTGCGCCTGGGCGGCAGCTCGGCGCTCAGCAGCTATGACCAACTGCAGTATGCAGGCCGTGGGTTTGATGCCGCGTACCAGCGCGCGCTGGCTGGTGATGTCAATGCGTTCAGCGATGTGCAGAGCTACGGCCAGAGCTACGTGCAGCTGGGCCGAGAGAACTACGCGAGCAGCACGGCCAGCGCCGATATCTTCTTCAAGGTGACGGACGCAATGGATCAGCTGGTGGCGCTGGGCATGGGCGCCGATCCGCAGATCACAGCGCTAAACACGCAGATCGACTTGCTCACCAAAGTGGGCACCAACAGCGACCAGCAAAAGTGGGCAGCAGAGCAGCAAGTGATCCAACTCACCGCACTGGACACGCGGCTGGAGCGCGTGCAAGAGCGGCAGACGCAGGCGGTGGAAAAGCAGCTCGCCCTGGCCCAGCAGCAGATTGACGAGCTGCGCAAAACCAACGCGCTGCTGGCCGCACAGATCGAGCAGACCGCGGCGGCAGTGCGTCAGCAGCAAGCCGAGCAGCAAAAGACCAACAGTGAGCTGGCAGCGCTCAAAGACAGTGCCCGCATGGCCGAGGCCACCGCATGACAACGCAGTACATTTTTGTCGCTGAAATCACGCGCGCCGTGGACTCTGCGGGCACCACAGTCACGGCCCTCGCTTGCACGGGCGAGGGCTTTGTGACCAGGCCCACGGATACTCCGGCCAACATGCCCGTGCCGCCCACGCTGATGGACCCCGGCAGCTACCGGCGCGAGATGTTTGCCGGTAATCGCGCCTTTGGCGCCGTGCGCCCCGCATTTGGAAATGTCGAGCTGTATAACGGCGATGGCACGTATGACGGCTGGGTTTCCGATGGCTTTGACGGGCGGGATTTTGTGCTGCGCTGTGGCCCGCTGGGCGGTGCGTACCCTGCCGACTTTGAGACCGTGTTTGTCGCCACCGCCGAGGGCATCACGCTCACAGAAAGCAACGCAGTGCTACGCCTGCGCGACAAGCTCACGCTGCTTGAAAAGCCCATCGTGCGCGCCACGTTTGCGGGCACGGGTGGCGTAGAGGGCGGCAGCGAGTTGACGGGCGTTGCTAAGCAACGATTTTTTGGCACCGCGATGTACCCGCCCCTGCAGCTTATCAATGCTTCGACGCGCGTGTATTTGATGAGCACGGGCCGCAACATCGGCGGAACCTTTGCGGTGTGGGACAACGGCATTCAGCTGACTGCGCAAGCCATGTCTGCGCCCACGATTGCGGACTTTCTGAGCATTGCCTACCAGCCGGACCCTGGCTTTTTTACGATCTGGCCTGGCCCGGACGATGTGTATATCCGCCTGGGCAGCAATCCAGAAGGCGACTTGCGCTGCAGTGCCACCATCGGCAAGCCCAGCGGCACCGCCTGGGCGCTGGCTGATTGGCTTGCCGAGGCGGGCTACAGCGGCACCATCATCGGCTCGCTGCCCAACCTGGGCCACGTAGTCGAGGATGCTGGCACCACATGGCTGGACATGCTCACACACATCGCCCAACACCAGGGTGCGTGGTTTGGTTTTGACCGCTTGGGCCGCTTTGTAGCCAAAGCCTTTGCCGCCCCTGCAGGGTCGCCAGTGATGACGCTCTCGCGCCAAAACTGCCTGAGCATCAAGCGCATGCCGACCGATGGCGACGGCGTGCCCGCCATGCAGCTGAGCATCAACGCAGGCACGGCCTGGAAAAGCTCTCTCGCAGCTGCTGCATCGGTGACCCGTCAGGAGTTCTCCAAAGAGCAGTGGTCCGCGCGCTACACGTACAGCGACTCCGCTGTGCTCGCAAAGCATCCGGCGGCGGGCTCCATCCACATGGACATTGCGCCCCGTATGACCAGCGCGCAGTGGGTAGCCCTGCGCGACAAATACCGCGCCTGGTTCTTTGTTGATCGCTCGCTGATCGTTGCCACTGTGCCGCTCACCAGCGAATCCATGGCACTCGATTTGGGCGACGTTGTGCGCGTGCAGTGGCCGCGTTTCGGGCTCAGCGGCGGCAAAGACTTTGTGATCGTGGCCACACGCTACGACCTGCGCAACCGGCAGATCGAATTCGTTTTGTGGGGATAACACCTTGAGCAACAGCATCATCATCGGCTGGCCCAACCGGGCTCCGTCTGCTGCGTTTTCGGGCGGTGCATGGGCGGCAGGCCTGCCCCTGTCCAACTTGCAAAAGCGTGAGCCGTGGCTGGTGGCACGCAGCAGTAACGCCACGAACGCGGCCACCCAGTTTGCCGCTGACCTGGGCGCGGTGCGCAACCTGCGCACGTTTGCGCTGGGAAATCACAACCTCAGTCTCACCGCGCGGTGGCGTGTGCTGCTGGGCACCACTGCAGGCGCATCGGACGTGTACGACAGCGCCTGGCAGGCCGCGTGGCATTTGAGTTTTGACGGGGACTTGCTGGAGTGGGAGAGCGCCAGCTTTTGGGAAGGCGTGGTGGATGACCCCAGCGCCTACGCCGGGTATCCCTACCTCGCCACACACCTGCTGCCCGAATGGATCAACGCACGCTATGTGACCGTGCTGATTGATGACACCACAAACCCCGATGGGTACGTGCAGATCGGCCAGTTTTTTGTCGGTGGCGGTTTGCAGCCCAAATACAGCGCGAGCTATGGCCTCAAAGATAGCTGGGTTGACAGCACGCAGGTCACTGAGAGCGACAGCGGCTATGCCTTTGCCGACCCCCGCCGCCGCCGCCGTCGCGTGCAGTTTGCCACCGAGCATCTGAGCAAGACCGAGGCCGCTGTGGCGCACGAGCTGCAGCGCAGGCAAGGCGTGTGGGGCGATGTGCTGTGGGTGCCGTATCCGTACAACCAGGCCGAGAGCCAGCGCTACGGTTTCATTGGCCGCATGGCTGAGCTGTCGGCCATTGACTACCCGTACTTCAACACCCGCGCAGTCGGGTGGTCCATCACCGAGATTTGACATGACAAACATCGTAGCCAACGGCAACGCATACAGCGACGACGGCAGCAGCAGCCGAGACATGCAGGGGGGCGGGTTTCGGCAGTGGCTGCTGCCCATGTTGGGTGACGTAATGCAGCAGGCGGGCGATGGCTCAAGCGCTGCGACCGATGCCGCAGACGCCGCAGCGCTATCCGCATCAACGGCGTCGAGCGCTGCCATTGCGGCTCAAGAAGCCCTGGACGCCATTGCGCTCATCGGCAACGGCTGGACGCCCGTGCCTCGCATTGCAGTTGACGGCGCCCGCTACGTGCTCGAAATCTACGACTGGACTGGCGGGCTTGGGCCAAAACCAACAACTGGTTTTCTGGCTGCGTCCGGGCTTGTGCCAAACGTTGCCGATGGCCTCAATTTTCGCGGGGCTGTGGCCTATGCTGACTTGACCGGCAAACCCACATTGGGCACTGCAGCCGCGCTCAACGTGCCCGCAACTCCGGCAACTGAGGCGGCGGCTGGTGAGGTTGTGCGCGGCGATGACCCGCGTCTGAGTGGCACTCTCAACGTAGCCACGCTGCCGCGCGAAGCTCGAACATCCAACACGATGATTGTTGTGGGCGACCAAGGCAAGCTGATCGACTTTACGACCGGTGGTTTCACGCAGACTTTTGCGGCGTGCGCGACGCTGGCCAACGGCTTTACGGTCTGGCTGCGCAACAGCAGCACGACGGAAGTCCTGCTGGACCCTAACGGGTCGGAAACCATCGACGGGTACGCCAGCTTTTACATGTACCCCGGCGAAGTGCGGCAGGTCTACTGCGATGGTTCTGTGTTGCGGTCGTTTGTCATCACGCCGTTCGTTGTCTCAAAGCGGACGTCGTTCACGTTGTCGAGCATGCCGCCCGGCTACAGCCTCTACGGCTACGACCTGCTGGGCGGCAGCGGGGGTGGCGGCGGGGGCGGCTCTGGTGCGCGTCGGCTCACAACCGCAGGGGCCGCATCGGGTGCATCTGGTGGTGGTTCTGGGTCTGCTGCAGGGCGCCAATACGGCACGCTGCCAGCGCGTGACTTTGTCGGCCTGTCCATCGGCATCACCGTGGGCGCTGCGGGCCTCGGTAGTGATCCTGGTGTGACAGCAGCAGGGACGACGAACACGAACGGCACGCAAGGCACGGCAGGCACGAACGGCGGTGCAACGACGCTTGTTTTGCCCATCTCGCTCACTACATATCCGGCCTCAAACGGCGGCTTGGGCGGTGCATTTGGGCGTGGTGGAACATACGCCAGTTCCGGCACTGTAACGGGCGGAACATCAGCAAATGGCGGTGCTGCGCCAAACATCGTCCCGCCCAGCCCCGCCATTATCGACGCCCTTGGAGTCGTTGCGGCAGGGCTCGCAGGCAACGCATCGGCAGCTGCCCCATCGTCTACCGCAGGCGACGCAGTTGCAGGCGTTGGCACCGTGGGCGGCGCTGCACCGACTCCTGACGGCCTGCGGCCAATCCCTGCGGGCAAGGGCGGCGACGGGGCTGCAGCAACTACCGGCACGGGCACATCATCAAGCGGCACGCGCGGCGAGGATGGGCAGGCTGGGCGCGGCATTTTGTGGGGGATTTTGTAATGGCACGTTACTCAATGATCGTGGCCGGGCGCGTAGCAGATCACGTCGAAGCAGAGCCGGATTACGCATCCTCCCAGGGCTGGGTGCCTGCGCTCAACTCGCGCCCAGGTGATCTGTGGGATGGCGAAAACTACACGCCCGGCACGTCCAACCAGTTTGCACTGGACGAGGCGCGCTACAAAAAGCGCGCGGCGGTCAAGGACGAGCTGCTGGCGTACATGGCCGCAGACAACATGAGCCGTGTGCGCGCGCAGCAGTGGACCGTGCAGGACCTCACGGGACTGGTTGCAGACCCTGCGATCAAAGCTGCGATGGACTTCATGGGGACGCTCAGTTTTGAGTTAGCGGCCCAGGCAATAGCTACGGCCTCCACGCCACTGCTGACACCTGCGATCCGCGCCGACTGGATCGCGCGGCTGCAGGCACATTTCTATCTTGAGGGCTGAGCATGCAAGCCGCGTTTTACAGAGGCACGCGCCCCGGTCTGCAGGGCCTCTACAGCCGCGCCGTGCGCGCTATTGATCGCGGCCCGTACTCGCACTGCGAGCTGGTGTTCAGCGACGGCCTGAGCGCATCGGCAAGCTGGGTAGATGGCGGTGTGCGGTTCAAGGACATCGACTACAGCCAGCACCCTGAGCATTGGGACTTCATGGCCCTGCCGGGCGAGCTGGAGGACTACGCCCGCAGCTGGTTCGAGTTCAACATGGGCTTGCCCTACGACCTGGCGGGCAATGTGCGCTTCGTGCTGCCATGGGTGCGCGACAGCGACACCGGCTGGTTCTGCAGCGAGGCCTTCGGCGCCGCACTGCGGTGGCGTGAGCCCTGGCGCAACGGGCCCAATGGGGCCGCCGCGCTTGTGCTCACCATGTACCCACAGCAACCCGCCCTGGCGGGTTTTTTTACGCCCGGAGACTCGCCCTGATGCCAGAGCCCACCACCACTGCCGCCGGTGTGCTCACCGTGGCCACGGCCACCGCCACCAGCACCATGATCACCGCGTTTGGTGTGTCGCTTGGTCTGCGCGTCGATGTGCTGATCGCGGGCTTTGCCGGTGCCCTGGTGGCCATCATTCTGCTGAACGCAGTGCCGGGCAGCAGCGACACCTGGCGCGAGCTGCTGCGCACCACCATGCGCCGCATGTTCGTGGCCTTTGCCAGCAGCTTGACGGCGGGCTACCTGGCGCCCCTGGCCCTGCTGGCGGCGCAGCTGCCCGACAGCCTGCTGCTGGGCGGTGCCTTTGCCGTGGGGGGCGGGGCGCAGCAGGTGCTTGTGTTTGCCATCAAGCGCATCAGCGGCCAGGCGCAGCCCGCCCCACAGCCTCCAGGTGGAGGGGCCACACCATGACCATCACCCTGTCTGCCTTCACCGCCCTGGCGCTGGTGCATTGGCTGTCGGGCATCGTCGTCTTGGCCGAGGCCCTGAACAAGCTGGAGCGCACGGCGCCCTGCAGGCGCGGGCTTGCACCGCGCGAGCGCGCTACCGAATGGCTCAAGGCCATCGCATGGGCCTTGCTGGCCGCAGGCGGTGCCGGGGCCTTCATCACGCCACTACTACCGCTGGAACGGCCCACGCTGCAGGATGCCTGCGTGCTGCTGGGCTTTGCGGTGCTCATCGTTCGTACACGCGTCAAGGAGGGCTAGCACATGCAGCTCACGCAACACTTCACCCTGGCCGAGCTGACGGCCAGCAGCAAGGCCCGCCAGCTGGGGCTGGACAACACGCCACCGCCAGAGATCGTGCCGCGCCTGGTGCTCACAGCCGAGATGCTGGAGCGCATCCGCAGCACGCTGAATGCGCCCGTCATCGTGACCAGCGGCTACCGTGGGCGCCAGCTCAACGCGGCTGTGGGCGGAGTCACCAGCAGCGACCACACCCAGGGCCACGCGGCCGACATAGTGGCACCTGGCTACGGCACCCCCACGCAGATCGCGCGCTGCCTGGCGCCGCTGGTGTCGGTGCTGGGCATCGGCCAGTTGATCCTGGAGGGCGTCAAGGGCAAGCAGTGGGTGCATGTCAGCACCCGCGTGCCCGACAAGCCCGCAAACCGCGTAATCACCATCACGGACCAGGGCGCCCAGCTGGGCATTCAGGAGTTGTCATGATCCCGCTGCCCTCTATCACCCCCATGATGGTTGTGCTGGCGATCAGCCTTGCCGCAAACGCTGGCTTGGGCTGGGCCTACCTGGGCCAGCGCGACGAAACCACGGCTGCCGCAGGGCAGCGCGACCAGGCGCGGGCAGATGCCACCGCCTGTAGCGATGCGGCGCAGGATCTGCGTGACCTGGCAGACAAGCGCAAGGCTGCGGCCGCACCGGCACGCGCGGCCGCCGCGTCCACCGCGCAGGGCCTGCAGCAGCGCGCCGACTACACCCTGGGCCTGCAGCCCAAGGTGCCGGGCGATATGTGCGCCAGCATGCAGGCGCTGGGCGACGAATGGCTGCAGGGGAGGGACCGCAAATGAATGGAACATTTTTGAAAAAGCACCAGGTGCTTTTTGTTCCAACGCTGGCCGCAGCCTTGCTGGGCGCGGGTTGCGCTGGAACACCTCAGTACACACGTGTGAACGTGCCCGTTCCAGTGGAGTGCAAGGAGGTGGTGCCCGACCGGCCCCCCATGCCCACCGAGACGCTGGCGCCTGGTGCTGCGCCCTGGATGCTGCTGCGCGCAGCCCTGGCTGAAATCGACCGCCGCGAGGCCTACGAGATCCAGATGCGCGCGGCCCTGGTGGCCTGCACTGCGCCTATTGAGGCGGCGCCATGACTGTGCACACGCATGCACAGCAGGGCGCCCGCCCTGGCCTCGGCCGCAAGGCCGTCAAACGGATGGATGAGCGCCGGCGGCGAGACCAGCGCGATGAGCAGCAGCGAGTGCTGGAGAAAGCGCTGCGTTACGCCATCCCGCGAAACGATGAGGGGCCACCGCCTCGCATCGACTGAAAAAAGAACAAGGCGACCGAGAGGGTGTTGGAGCACCCCCACGGCCACCTGACCCACTGAAGTACCCAGTAAGTCAAGCCAAGGCCCTGCCCACCTGTACAGGCGGGGCGAGTGTAAACGACGAACCTGGAGCCCTATGGCAACCCCAATCATCCCGTGGCTCGGTGGCAAGCGCCGCCTGGCCGATATCCTGATCCCGCGCTTTCCGGCGCATAGCTGTTACGTCGAGGTCTTTGCTGGCGGTGCGGCGCTTTACTTCCTGCGCCCACCGGCTGACGTTGAAGTGATCAACGACGTCAACGGCGAGCTGGTCAACCTGTACCGTGTGGTGCAGCGGCACCTTGAGGAGTTCGTGCGCCAGTTCAAATGGGCGCTGAGCAGCCGCGAGGTGTTCAAGTGGCTGCAGATCACCCGCCCCGAGACCCTGACCGATATCGAGCGGGCGGCCCGGTTCTACTACCTGCAGCACCAGGCCTTCGGCGGTCGTGTTCAGGGCCAGACCTGGGGCACGGCCACCACCACACCGGCGCCTACGGTCAACCTTCTGCGCTTGGAGGAAGACCTGAGCGCGGCCCATATGCGGCTGCACGGGGCCTACATCGAGCGGCTGGACTGGCAAGACTGCATCAAGCGCTACGACCGCGCTCACACCCTGTTTTACATGGACCCGCCCTACTGGGAAACCGAGGGCTACGGCGTGCCGTTTGAGTGGAGCCAGTACGTAGACATGGCGCGTCTGATGCGCGAGATCAAGGGCAAGGCCGTGCTCAGCATCAACGACCACCCAGCCATCCGCGAGTGTTTCGCGGGCTTCCAGATGGACACGGTGCCCATCACCTATCAGGTGGCCGGGGGCGGCAAGGGGGCTGATCGCACAGAGCTGATCATTTACAGCTGGGACCGTGAAGCGGAGCCGGTGCAATTGTTCTAACAAAAAGCCGCCCCAAGGGGCGGCTTAGTGGCTCAACGCCTCAGATCAAATTGTCTTGACCTGGCAATGAGCGGCAGTGTTCGCACACATGTTCGACGCGGCCAAGCCGGAAGCGAACGTATGGATTCACGTGCACACTCTTGGGGTACATGCAGGTTGGCATGACTAAATCCCTATAAATGTGTTTTTTCATTTTGGGAATCTTGTCCTGTGCCTCCACAGCCCGTAAACTGTGGATGTCCGACCAAAGACATGGCTAGGGGATTACCTCGAACCCGAATCAAGCCTCCAGCTCATAACTGGAGGTTTTTTTCGTTGTGGGTGCCGTAGTGGCGCCTCCTTGCGTTTTGACATTCCTAAACAGCCCATGTTACGGCTGGGAACTGTTGCTTGTGCGCACTATATATGGTGTGTAGAGGCGGTTCAATACACTACCGGTAGTGTACCGTCGTGATGTGGATCGAAAACCGAAACAGCATGTGCGCAAGAGCACTGCTGCCATTTGTAGGTCGGCCCTTGGCTGCTTGATTTGCCTGCTTTTCGTATGGAAAATCGAGTGCTGGTGCGGCTTTCGAGCGGCTTTTGCTCTGTTCCCCGCATGGGTGCTGGTTATCAAAAACTGTGCGAATGCACAAGAAAAAAACGAACTGTATGAGTTTGGTCACGATGGAATCGACGTGGCACTATTTGATGTATTCGTCCGTCTGACTGGGTCGGCGTTAGAACGGGGCTGAAGACTCCACGACTTCAACTGGTCCAATTCCCCGATAGAGCACCTCACCCGTGTGCTTCACGGTCACCATCCAGCGGTCGGGCTCTACCTGCTCAACCCTATAGGCCGCAGCCTCGAGTGGCAGAACCAGCTCATCGGGCAAACCGCCGTACCACGTCGGAGTGCGCAGCAGGGTGGGGTAGAGAATGGGGCCGTTCATGGTGCTGGCTCCACAGTGACGGGGCCACGCCCCTTGTAGACAATGCGGTGCGGGCTGGTAGCAGTCGAAGTCACCGTCCAGATGTCATCAGCCTCGCTGATCTGATACAGCGCGGCCTCTTGGGGTAGTGGTACGAACTCATCCTCCTGTGGCACGGTCTTTGGCCGATGGAGCCGGGACAAGCGCACTGGCGCCGACCCTATACCTCGGGACACCAGATCGATGTTGGCCTGGTCAATCTCGCAAGGTTGGTCACGGATGAGAACCTCTTCCCTGGTGTTGTCCAGTCGCACCGCGTCGGGCGATGCCTTGCGGGCCTGCTCCTCAGTCATCTTGATGCTCGACGTGACCATGCGCCCGCCCCACTTGTACCGCCAGGAGTAGCGGACTTCAATTTTCATGCTGCTCTCCAAAACGCTGGAAAAGCATACAGTGTTTCTATTTCACCCGTCCAGCGGTTGGCCGCGTGCGAAAATGGGGCTATCGTGGCGCTGAGAGGTAGCGCCTTAGAAGAAACGGTCCCCCCAATTTCCCCCCGGAATCGGCGCCAAAGCCAATAGGCATGCGGCAGGCCGACCCCGGCTCGGGGCACCACTACGATTCAATCATGTCAAGTTACAACGCTCCCTTTGAAATCCATGTCCACGGACAGGTCCTCCTGCGGGCTGATGTCGGTTTTGACCAGCTTCAAGAGGCGCTCAAACCGCTGTGGAAGTACGCTGGAGCACGTTCGCTGGCCGACGGTGCCGCCAGTGCCTACGAAGAAGAGCCAGGTATCAAATACGACGCGCAAGAGCATTTGCTGCAGATGTGCTGGACGGTGCGAGGCGATGAGGACTTCCGCCAGTCGCTTGACGAGATGTGCATGAGCCTCAATGAGCTGGCCGAGCAAGGTGCAGCCATTGAGGTCACTTTCTACGACACCGACTTTGATGAAGACGAGGAAGAGCAGGGCGCAGAGTCACGCGACGACTTCGTGATGCTTTTCGTCGGCCCCACGCCCGCTGCCATCATGCAGGTGCAGCGTGACCTGCTGGTGCAAGACGTAGTGAACATGATGGAGCGCCACTTTGACGGTGCCGAGCTCGGCGGCGTGGTCGCCGAGATCGATAAGCTGTTCAGCCAGCGCTTCGACGCCCTGGTGAACTCGCTGGAGATTGGCAAGCCGCCGCGTGGCCCTGGCGGCCCCAGCGGTGGTCACGGCGGTGGTGGTGGCCGTCGCCCGCGCCACCTGCACTGATCTGCGCCGCCGGCTTGCGGCGCATGCGCTGCTTGTGGGGGCAAGCCCTGCGGCACACCTTACTCATACTTCCCAGGTAGTGGGTGATTTCTCCCGTCGCTTCAATGCGCATGTGCGTTCGCGCCACCCCATGTCCTGGCCATCGCCGCCTTGTTGCCCATGAGCACTGATCTTCCCTATCTGCGTTCCTACCCCGCTTCGTTGCAGGACCAGGCGCGTGATCTGTTGCAGCAGGGCAAGCTTGGCACGGTGCTGCTGCGCAAGTACCCGCAGGCGCATGCCGTGCGCAGCGACAAGGCGCTGTATGACTATGCGCAGGAGCTCAAGGCTCGCTATCTGCGGAACTCAGGCACGGTCAACAAGGTGCTGTTCGACAACAAGATCCACGTAGTGCGCCATGCACTGGGTTTGCACACCGCCGTGTCACGCGTGCAGGGCAATCGGTTGGCCGCCAAACATGAGATTCGCATTGCCGCGATGTTCAAGCAGGCACCCGAAGAGTTCTTGCGCATGATCGTCGTCCACGAACTGGCCCACCTGCGCGAGAAGGACCACGACAAAGCCTTCTACCAGCTCTGCACCCACATGGCGCCTCAGTACCACCAGTACGAATTCGACCTGCGCCTGTACCTTACCCATTTGGAGCAGGCGGGTACGCGGCTGTGGGGCTCTGACGCTTCCTGAGGATTCAGGACTATCAGCGCATCAGGTGCATCAGCTGATGGTGCTCCAAAAAAGATAGCCGTCAGCGCTTATAAAACCTGCACTAACGGTCTTTTTCCCATCAAGGCACTGACACGCTCTGGCAGAGCCTGGCAGGCAGGTTCAGCCAGCGCTGGGCCGCTGCCTGCATCATGGCGACAGGGCCGGTGGTGAGCAGTTGTACGGGCTCCGGGCCCTCGGGGGAGGTGGGCTGCTCGGACGGTGGTAACGCGAGCAGGTCGGCCGCCTCCAAGAGGCGCCGCGTCTGGCGTGCCACAGGTTCACCCGTCTCGATGAACTGAACCTCCGGCCCCACCAGTGCGCGCAACTCGTGGGCCACAAAAATGTAGTGCGTGCAGCCGAGCACCAGGGTGTCCATCTGCCCTGGCCCCGTGCCAAAGCTGCCCATGGCCTGCACGTAGCGTTCGCACAGCGCGCCGGTCTCTGTGGTGCTGACAGGGCTGTCAGGGGCAGCGGCGGGCAGGGCCACGCTGCGCTCAATGGCGTGCGCCAGACCGTCGCAGGGCTGCACCACAAAATGGGCCTGGTCGGCCAGCGAGGCCATGAGCTTGCCGAACTTGGCGCTGGTCAGCGTGCCCCGGGTGCCGATGACACCCACATGCCCTGTTTTGGTCACTGCCAAAGCCGGCTTCACGGCGGGCTCCAGGCCCACCAGTGGCAAGTCCGGATGGCTGCTGCGCACCTCGTGGATGGCGGCTGCCGTGGCTGTATTGCATGCCACCACCAGGGCCTTGATGTGGTGCTGCTGGCACAGATAGTCGGTGATGGCGTGGGTGCGCGCCGCCACAAAGGCGTCGCCGCGCTCGCCGTAGGGGGCATTGGCACTGTCGGCCAGGTACACGAAGCGCTCGTGGGGCATGGCGGCCAGCAGGGCGCGAAGCACGCTCAGCCCGCCGACGCCGCTGTCAAACACACCGATAGGAGAAGAGGCCTGCGGCATCAGGAAGCCCGTGGTTGGACAAAAGGCTGGATTGTAGGAAAACGGGGATGGCCTGCAGCGTGGGCTTTGGAGCTACGCCTCTGGCTGCGTCGCCGACCGCGCAGCTGCAGAGCACTGGCGGAAGGCAAAAGGCTCAGCGTGCGGGCGACTGGGTCTTGCTGCCACCGGTGGGTGCGTCCGTGACTTTCGGGTGCGACAGCAGGTAGTAGCGTTTGACCACGGCCTTTTGCCCTTCTGAGCCCCCTGCGACCAGCTCGCTGCTGATGCTCACCAGCACGCCACTGGCCTGGTTGAGTTGCGCGGTGAGTGCGCACAGATACCAGGCGGCCTCTTCGCTCGCCAATTGCGCGGTATCGGTCTGCAGGATGTCGATGCCGTGCTCACGACCATACAGGCGCGTGAGTGCGCTGCCCGTGGCAAACGATTTGCGCTTCGGGTCTTTCAGGTCGGGCACCCGTTCGACGGCTTCCCATGCCCAGCGCTTGCTTTCGGGCCACCAGGTACCCAGCAGCTCTGCATCGAACACGGTGCGCTTGCTGCCACGGAGCACGGTGAAGGTCTTGTTGAAAAAGTCCAGGGTGCGCAGTTGGCTGCCCGCCAGGTGCTGGCTGTTCAGCAGCTGTTGGCGTTCGATGTGGGAGGCAAGGCTGGCGTCTAGCAGCGCAGCGTCGCGGGCCGGCAGCGCGCCGCCAAAGGCAGTTTGCGCGTCATGCTGTGGAACCATGGGCGGGTTGGCGCTGGCCGCCAGGGGCAGGGCGCTGATCAGTGTGGCCAGCAGCAAGGCACGGAGGGGCTGCTGAAGGGACTGTGCAAACCCGTGGTTCAAAAGCATGGTGGGGGCGGCCAAGGCCGAGAAAGAGGAGTCGTATCGAGCCCGTATTTTTGCCGAACCGGGTGCAGGGATGTGTGTCGGGGCGGCTACAAAAAAACCGCCCGAAGGCGGTTCTTTGTCATTGCCTCCTGTTGCAGCAGGCACCTTACGGGCCGTGCCACACCAACGCGCATCAGGCCGCAGCGACGCCGATGCCCTTGAACTCGCCCGAGGCTATGCGCTTTTGCCACTCAGCCGGGCCGGTGATGTGGGCGCTGGTGCCGCCGGCGTCCACGGCCACGGTCACGGGCATGTCCACCACGTCGAATTCGTAGATGGCTTCCATGCCCAGGTCTTCAAAGCCCACGACCTTGGCGGTCTTGATGGCCTTGGAGACCAAATAGGCGGCGCCGCCCACGGCCATCAGGTAGGCGCTCTGGTGCTTCTTGATGGCCTCGATGGCGACCGGACCGCGCTCGGCCTTGCCCACCATGGCGATCAGGCCGGTCTGGGCCAGCATCATCTCGGTGAAGCCGTCCATGCGCGTAGCGGTGGTCGGGCCTGCAGGGCCCACGGCCTCACCCTTCACGGGGTCCACAGGGCCCACGTAGTAGATGACGCGGTTGGTGAAGTCCACGGGCAGCTTCTCGCCCTTGGCCAGCATGTCCTGGATGCGCTTGTGCGCGGCGTCACGGCCGGTCAGCATCTTGCCGTTGAGCAGCAGCGTGTCACCGGGCTTCCAGCTGGCGACTTCTTCCTTGGTCAGCGTGTCGAGGTTGACCTTCTTGCTCTTGTTGTAGTCCGGCGCCCAGTCCACGTTGGGCCACAGGTCCAGGCTGGGGGGCGTGAGGTACACGGGGCCCGAGCCGTCCATCACGAAGTGCGCATGGCGCGTGGCGGCGCAGTTGGGGATCATCGCAATCGGCTTGCTGGCCGCGTGCGTGGGGTACATCTTGATCTTGACGTCCAGCACCGTGGTCAGGCCGCCCAGGCCTTGCGCGCCGATGCCCAGGGCGTTGACCTTTTCAAACAGCTCCAGGCGCAGCTTTTCGACATTGTCGAGTTCGGCCCCACTGGCTTGCTTGGCCTGCAGTTCGTACATGTCCAGGTCGTCCATCAGGCTTTCCTTGGCCATGAGCACCGCCTTCTCGGCCGTGCCGCCAATGCCGATGCCCAGCATGCCGGGCGGGCACCAGCCTGCGCCCATGGTGGGCACGGTCTTGAGCACCCAGTCCACCACGTTGTCGCCGGGGTTGAGCATGTACATCTTGGACTTGTTCTCCGAGCCGCCGCCCTTGGCTGCCACGGTGATGTCCACGGTGTTGCCGGGCACGATCTCGGTGAAGATCACGGCGGGGGTGTTGTCCTTGGTGTTCTTGCGGGCGAACTGCGGGTCGGCCACGACCGACGCACGCAGTGTGTTGTCGGGGTGGTTGTAGCCACGGCGCACGCCTTCGTTGATGGCGTCGTCCAGGCTGCCGGTGAAGCCTTCCCAGCGCACGTCCATGCCCACCTTCAGGAACACGTTGACGATGCCGGTGTCCTGGCAGATGGGGCGCTGGCCGGTGGCGCTCATCTTGCTGTTGGTCAGGATCTGGGCGATCGCATCCTTGGCCGCCGGGCTCTTTTCGCGCTCGTAGGCGCGGGCCAGGTGGGCGATGTAGTCGGTGGGGTGGTAGTAGCTGATGTACTGCAGCGCGCCGGCAATGGATTCGATCAGGTCTTCTTGGCGAATGGTCGTCGTGGTCATGGCGGTGGGGGTTTGAGGGAAAACGCGAACCCCGAATTATCCCCCGCCGGGCTTGCGTGGTCCTGTCAGGGGCCATGGCGGGTGGTGGCGGGTGCTAGCGGGTGCTGGCGCGCCGTGGCCCGGGGTGGGTATGCTGCGGTCTGGTGTTTCGTTCCACCCCCCATTCGCTCGTTGAGCGGCAAGGCCCACCCGTGAAAACCTCCACCCCCGCACCGACCGCAGTCCGCACCGAAAAAGACACCTTCGGCCCCATCGATGTCCCGGCCGACCGCCTGTGGGGTGCCCAGACGCAGCGCTCGCTGCACCACTTTGCGATCTCGGGCGAGCGCATGGCGCCCGAACTGATCCGCGCGCTGGCGCAGGTCAAGCGGGCCAGTGCCTATGTGAACCACGCGCTGGGCCTGCTCGATGCAGCCAAGACCACGGCCATCGTGGCGGCGGCGGACGAGGTGATTGGCGGCGGCCATCTGCAGGAGTTTCCGCTGGTGGTGTGGCAGACCGGCTCGGGCACGCAGACCAACATGAACATGAACGAGGTGCTGGCCAACCGCGCGAGCGAGCTGCTGGGTGGCCCGCGTGGCGAGGCGCGGCTGGTTCACCCCAATGACGAGGTGAACAAGAGCCAGTCAAGCAACGACGTGTTCCCCACCGCCATGCACCTGGCGGCGGTGGACGCGCTGATGCACCGACTGCTGCCCGCGCTGCACGGCCTGCGCACCACGCTGGGGGCGAAGGCCAAGGCGTTTGATGGCATCGTGAAGATTGGCCGCACACACCTGCAGGACGCAACCCCGCTCACGCTGGGCCAGGAGATCTCGGGCTGGGTGGCGCAGCTGCAGCATGGCGAACAGCATGTGCGCGCCGCGCTGCCGCACCTGTGCGAGCTGGCCCTGGGCGGCACCGCTGTGGGCACGGGGCTCAATGCGCCTTCTGGCTACGCGCAGGCCGTGGCCAAGGAGCTGGCCGACCTGACGGGCCTGCCGCTGGTTACCGCCCCTAACAAGTTCGAGGCCCTGGCCAGCTGCGATGCGCTGGTGCATGCCCATGGCGCGCTCAAGACCCTGGCGGCCAGCCTGATGAAGATTGCCAACGATGTGCGCTGGCTGGCCAGCGGCCCGCGCAGCGGGCTGGGCGAGATCACCATCCCCGAGAACGAGCCGGGCTCGTCCATCATGCCCGGCAAGGTCAACCCCACGCAGTGCGAGGCGCTGACCATGCTGTGCGCGCAGGTGCTGGGCAATGACGTGGCCATCAATATCGGCGGGGCCTCTGGCAACTTCGAGCTGAATGTGTTCCGCCCGATGGTGATTCACAACTTCTTGCAGAGCGTGCGCCTGCTGGCCGATGGCATGGCCAGCTTCAACGAGCACTGCGCCGTGGGCATCGAGCCCAACCAGGCGCGCATCAACGATCTGGTGGAGCAGTCGCTGATGCTGGTGACGGCGCTGAACCCGCACATCGGCTACGACAAGGCGGCTTTCATTGCGAAGAAGGCGCACAAGGAGGGCAGCAGCCTGCGTGCCGCTGCCATCGCGTCGGGCCATGTCACGGGCGAGCAGTTTGACCAGTGGGTGGTGCCGGGGGATATGGTCGGGCGCTGATTTCCTTCGTGCAGGCCCTATGCCCGAGGCTTGCTCAGAAACGCCAGCAGTCTGCGCTCGGCAGCGCTGAGGCCGCGGGGTGATGTGGCACCGCCAAGGCGGGCCCACACCTGCTGGCTGCGTGGGCTAGGGTCGGACGCGATCTGTGCGCCCAGCGCAAGGACGGCGGGGTGCACGTACGACTTTTTGCACACAGCGGGCGTGTTGCCCAATTGGTAGGCCACCTCGGCCAGGACGGCCTGGGCGCTGTAGCGCAGGCCCTTGTCCGAGGCGTTGGCTGCATCGGTGCCGGTACCATTACCGGTGCAGGCCAGCCGGGTCAGCTCCAGCGCCTGCGTGGTTCCGTGCCAGGTCCGAAAGTCCTTGGCGGTAAAGCGTTCGCCGTCGGCCTTGCCAGCGGTGCGGGTGATCTCGTTCAGGTAGTCATTCACGTCGCCAGAACCCAGGGTGCGCAGGTTGCCGTCCTCGTCCGCATACTGAAAAAGCTCTTGCCCCGGCAACTGCTGGCAGCGGCGCACCACGCGGGCCACCTGCGGGTCGTTCAGGGTGGTCTCTTGCTGCACCCCGCTCTTGCCGCGAAAGCGCAGCCGCAGCTCGTTGCCCTGCAGCCGCGCATGCCGCGTGCGCAGCGTTGTCAGGCCATACGAGCGGTTGGTGCTGGCGTATTCCTCATTGCCGACGCGCAGAAAAGTGGTGTCCAGCAGGCGCACCAGCGTGGCCAGCAGCCGCTCGCGCGTGAGCACCGGGCCTCGGCGGGGTGTGGCCAGGTCGCGCGCCACGCGGGCCCGGATGCGTGGCAGCGCCCGGCCAAAGGCCTGCATGTGCTCGAACTTGCCTTCGTCCCGCTGCCGGCGCCACAGGGCGTGGTAGCGGTATTGGCGCCGCCCGCGTGCATCGAGCCCGGTGGCCTGCAGGTGTCCGTTGGGCAGGGGGCAGATCCACACCTGGGTGTAGGCCGGCGGGATGGCCAGGCGCCGGATGCGATCGATCTCTGCCGGGTCTTGCAGCCATTGGCCATCAGGCAGGCGGTAGCGAAACGCCTTGGCGCCGCAGCGTACCCGGGTAATGCCCGGCAGTGTGGGGCTGACGTACACCAAGCCACCTTGCAGTCCGGGTGATGGGGAGGGCGCGGGTTCGGATGAGCGGGCCGAGGATGGGGTGCCGGGCTTGGGGGATGCGGGCATGAGGGGCAGTGGATAAAGCCGGTGAGTGGGCTTTGATCACACCCGCTGGTGCCCGCGAGCGGTGTAGGCCTGTGGCGTGCGCTGCGGTGAGCGACCCGCGCAACCGTGCTGTGGAATCCGTGCCGCGATGTGGTGCAAAAGAGGCTGTAGCGCTTATTGAATATGCGCCTGCTGCTATCAAAATAGTATCAATCTGGCGCCGTCGGGTCCAGCGCAAAGCCCACGCCATACACCGACCGGATCCAGTCGCTGCCGTCCGCACTGGCGGCCTTGAGTTTCTTGCGCAGGTTCTTGATGTGGCTGTCGATGGCGCGCTCATTCACATCCAGGGTGTCGTCATAGGCTTGGTCCAGCAACTGGGCCCGGGAGAAGATGCGCCCGGTCTGCCGCGCCAGCACCTGCAGCAGCTTGAACTCGCGGCGGGTCAGTCCCAGCGGCCTGCCGTGCAATGTGGCTTGCCAGTGCGATTCGTCCAGCATCAAGGCGGCGGTGGTTGTCTGGTGGGCTGGCGGCTCTTGTGCGGCAGCGGTGCGGCGCAGCACGGCCTTGACGCGGGCCACCACCTCGCGCGGTGAAAACGGTTTGCAGATGTAGTCGTCCGCTCCCAGCTCCAGACCGATGAGGCGGTCCACTTCTTCCACACGGGCCGTGAGCATGATGATGGGGTGCTGCGTGTGGCGCCGCGCCTGGCGCAACATCTCCAGGCCGTCCATGCCGGGCAGCATGATGTCCAGCAGCGTGAGGTCGGGCGGTGTGGTGATGAGGCTGGCGAGGGCTGCGCGGCCTTCGGCCTGGTGCTCCACCGTGTAGCCCGCGTGGCGCAGGTAGTCCACCACGATGGCGGCGATGTCGGGTTCGTCTTCGACGACAAGAATGCGGGGGCTCATGAAGGGTTGTCCAGCAAGGGCAGTTGCAGCGTGATGCGCAGTCCGCCGAGGGGGGAGGGTTCGGCCGTCAGTGTGCCGCCGTGCGCGAGCACGATGGCGCGGCAGATCGCCAGGCCCAGGCCCGAGCCGCCGTGGTCGCGGTTGCGCGAGGTTTCGGCGCGGTACAGGCGGTCAAAGATGCGGGGCAGCTCGTGTGCGGGCACGCCGGGCGCGCTGTCGTCCAGCTGCACCTGCAGCTGTGGAACTCCATCAGCCGGTGGCAGCAGGCGCGCCGCAATGCGCAGCAGGCCGCCCGCGTCGGTGTAGCGCAGGCTGTTTTCCAGCAGGTTCAAAAACACCTGGTGCAGCTGCTGTGCGTCGCCGCGCACCAGGGGTGCGGGCTGAGCAGTGCCCTGTGCGGTCAGGGCGTCCAGACCGGTGGTGTCCACATCAATGCCAGCCTGCGCCAGACGGGGGCGCATGGAGGCCAGCGCCTCGCCCAGGAGCGACAGCGGGTGCACGGGCACCTGGGCCGAGGGCGCGCTGGTGCCCGCCGCATCCAGGCTGGCGCGCAGGTCGCCCACCAGCTGGATCAGGCGCATCACCTGCCGGTGCAGGCGCAGCGCGGTCTTGTCGTCAAAGGGGCGGATGCCGTCCTGCACAGCCTCGATCTCGGCGCGCATGGCGGCCAGGGGTGTGCGCAGCTCGTGGGCCACGTCGCCCAGCCACTGGCGGCGGCTGGCCTCGATGCTGCCCAGCTGTTCGGCCATGGTGTTAAAGGTGCGGGCCAGCTGGGCCAGCTCGTCGTTGCCGTGCACGGGCACGCGGGTGTGCAGGTGACCTTGCGCGATGCCGCGCGCGCCGGTGGCCAGGGCCTCGACCGGGGCCAGCCAGCGACGCGCCAGCCATCCTGACAACAGCAATGCCAGTGCCAGCCCGGCCAGGCCGGTCCACGCCACAAAGCCCAGGTGCTGGGCCAGAAAGGCCTGGTCGGCCTCGCTGCGCACGCCCTGGGGCGGTGCCAGCACCAGGTGGCCGATGACCTGGCCGCTGGCGCCGCGCAGTGCCAGACGGGCGCCCCCGGGCTGGGGCGCAGTGCCTGCGACCAGCTGATCTTGCGCGTCCAGCAGGCCCAGGCGGGGGTAGATGTCATCCGGGTGGCGTTGGGGCGGGGCAGCGCCCCGGTCCCTGGGGCGCAGGTCGTCGTTGGGCGGGCGCGGGGGCGGGCCATTGCCCGGGTCGGTGCTGCGGCCACCTTGGCTGTCGTTGGCCGCAGGGGCACTGGCCGCGTTGGCAGACTGCGTCAAGAGGTCGGATTGCGCGGAGGGGGGAGGGGACGCAGACGGCGCGGCAAAGGGATTGCTGCGGTCCGGTGGCGGGTCGCTGGGCGGGCGGGAGCCGCCGGGCCCGCGCGGGCCGCCGCTCGGGTGGGTGAGCCGTCCCCACAGGTAGGGCTGCCCGCGCAGGCTGTCCCAGCCGCCCGTCTGGGTGTGGTGAGACTGCAGGCGTTCGGCCAGCCAGTCCATGCGGGCCAGCTCGATCTCGGCGACATACGGCCCCAGGCCCCGCTGCAGCCCCAGGCGTGAGAACCCCACAAAGATCAGCAGCAGCGCCAGCAGCAGCGCGGCCAGGGCGATGAAGGCTTTGCGGTGCAGCGTCAGATGGGGCACGGGGACAAGGGAGCGCAGGGGCGGCATGGTGGGTCAGCGGGCGGGGGGCGGGCCACCCGCGCCGGGGCCACCGGGCCCGCCAGCGGGCATGGCCACCAGGGTGCCGTCCATTGTGCGGCAAGTGCCGGTCAGGGTTTTGCCATCAGGCATGGTGAGCGTGACGGAGGCGCCTTCGGTCTTGCCCTTGCAGGCGGCATAGGCCTCAGGGGGCGGCGCGGGCGGTGTGCCGCGGGCGGGCTGGGCGTGGCTGGGGGGTGCGGCGGCCAGGGAGATCAGGGCCAGGCTGGCGAGAAGGGTGTGCATCTGGTGCATGGTGTGCCTTTGAAAAGAGCGGAAGAAGCGATGGTGATGGGGGCTCAGACCGCAATGGAGATCGTGATGCTGGCGGAGTAGCCACCGCCGGAGTTGGCTTGCATGGTGGTCATCTCCAGATCGGTGCCGTCGCTGAACACGTTGTCGGTGGCGAAGGTGATGGAGGCCAGGTTGCGCACGCTGGCGCTGTAGCCGGAATTGGCGCTGTAGATGCTGCTGAGCAGCTCGGTAGGAAAGGCCAGCTGCGTGGTCTTGATCTTGTTGGCGGCCTTCGTCGCCGATGCCAGCGTGGGGTAGATCTCCAGGTGCATGTGGGGCATGCGGCCTGCATAGCAGCCCGGCACGATGGTGGTGAAGGTGACGGTGCCGTTGGCATCCGTGGCCTGCACGCCGCGCAGGTAGTTGTCGGCGATGTTGTTGGAGGAATAGACGGAGTAGTTGCCGTCTTGCGTGCAGTGCCAGAGGTAAATGGCGTACCCCGACAGCGGTGCGCAACTGGCCTTGGTGTTGGTCAAAGTGATGGTGATGGACAGCGGCACACCGCTGACCTGGGTGGACGAACCCACCGAGCTGCGGATGTCCGAACGCACGATGCCGCTGAGCGCGAGCACGTTGTAGGTGTTGTTGCTGGCCGTGGAGCCGTCGGCAGGGTAGGGGCCGGCGGTTTCCTCGGGTACGACGGAACAGGTGGTGGTTGTGCCGGTGCCCGTTCCCGTGCCGGTCCCTGATCCGGTGCCGGTGCCGCTGCCCGTGCCCGAACCGGAGTCTGTACCAGTGCCTGCGTCAGTGCTGGTGCTGTCCCCGCCTCCGCCGCAGCCCCACAGGGTGGCAACGCCCAGGGAGCCCAGCGCGCTCAATGCCAGGCGGCGGCTGGTGGCGGTGGGGGGTGTGAGGGGGGCTGCTGCGGCGGGTGCTGGCGCCGTGGCGGCGGTTGGGACCAGAGAGTGCAGAGGGGGCATGGATTTCTCCTTCGGGTGGGTCTGCACCGCACTGTGCCTACCGATTGAGGAGAAATCTGGGAGCGCCGCCGGGCGCTGCCTGCTGAAGTGTGTCTACTTCAAATTTAATAGCTGCCAGCGCATATTCCACTAGCGCTATGGGCAGTTTTGACTGATATTTTGCCCTGGGCAGGCGCAGCGGCGCCGGGCCGCCCAGGGACTCCCGCCGTGCTCAGTGGCTGTCGGACGAGTGCGACATCAGCCGGTCGGTCAGCGCAATCGCCAGGGCGCTGAGCAGGAACACCACATGGATGATGGTCTGCCACATCAGCACCTTGAGGTCGTAGTTGGCGGCGTTGATGAAGGTCTTGAGCAGGTGGATGGAGCTGATGCCGATGATGGCGGTGGCCAGCTTGACCTTGAGCACCGAGGCGTTTACGTGGCTCAGCCACTCGGGCTGGTCGGGGTGGTCTTCGAGGTGCAGGCGTGAGACAAAGGTCTCGTAGCCGCCCACGATCACCATGATCAGCAGGTTGGAGATCATCACCACGTCGATCAGCGCCAGCACCACCAGCATGATGATGGTCTCGTTGAGCGCGGTGACCTGGAAATCACTCTTGTAACCAATGCTGGACACCAGGCTTTGCAGGGCCGTCGTGTTGCCAAAGGCGGCTTCGATCAGGTGCACCAGCTCCACCCAGAAATGGAACACATACACCGCCTGCGCCAGGATCAGGCCCAGATACAGCGGCAATTGCAGCCACCGGCTGGCGAAGATCATCGAAGGCAGGGGGCGCAGTGGCGCTGGGGGCTTGTGTTGGGGTGAGGACATGGCACTCGCAAATGGTTGCAGGAGGCGCGATTTTAGGGGGCGCGCATGTCTTCGCGATGGCATGCTGGGCGGAGCCTGTCGTGCCCGGGCCCGTCGCCGGGAACGACCTCACCGCTGGCGTGGGGGAGGCCGCGCAGCCTGCGCCCGGCGGGCCGCGATGGCGTACTCTGTAAGCTTCGCGCCAGTCAGTGGCCTGTAAGTGCCGCGCCCGACAGTACCGCCCAATTCCAATTCCCATTAGATCCAGGAGACAACACCATGAGTGCGCCCACATCCGCCATCGAGTCCGTGCTGGTTGAGAACCGCGTGTTCCCGCCCTCGGACGCCATTGTCAAAGCCGCGCGCGTGTCCGGCATGGCGGGCTATGAGGCGCTGTGTGCCGAAGCCGAGAACGACTTCGAGGGCTTCTGGGCGCGCCAGGCACAGGCCAACCTGCAGTGGACCAAGCCCTTCACGCGTACGCTGGACGGGTCCAACGCGCCGTTCTTTCAGTGGTTTGCCGATGGTGAACTCAACGCATCGGCCAACTGCCTCGACCGCCACATCGGCACCCTCACCGAAAACAAGACCGCCGTCATCTTCGAAGCCGACGATGGCACCGTCACCAAGATCACCTACAAAGAGCTGCTGGCCCGCGTGAGCCAGTTTGCCAACGCGCTCAAGGCCCACGGTGTGGCCAAGGGCGACCGCGTGCTGATCTACATGCCCATGACCATCGAAGGCGTGGTGGCGATGCAGGCCTGCGCGCGCATTGGCGCCACGCACAGCGTGGTGTTTGGCGGCTTCAGTGCCAAGGCCGTGCACGAACGCATCATCGACGCTGGTGCCGTGGCCGTGATCACCGCCAACTACCAGATGCGCGGCGGCAAGGAGCTGCCGCTCAAGGCCATCATTGATGAAGCCTTGGCCATGGGCGGTTGCGACACCATCCGCAACGTGTTCGTCTACCAGCGTACGGCCACGGCCTGCAACATGGTGGCCGGGCGCGACAAGACCTTTGCCGAAGCACTGGCAGGCCAAAGCACCGAATGCGCCCCGGTGGCCGTGGGTGCCGAGCACCCGCTGTTCATCCTGTACACCAGCGGCTCCACCGGCAAGCCCAAGGGCGTGCAGCACAGCACCGGCGGCTATCTGCTGTGGGCCAAGATGACCATGGACTGGACGTTCGACCTGCGCGCAGACGACGTGTTCTGGTGCACGGCCGACATCGGCTGGATCACGGGCCACACCTACGTGGCCTATGGCCCGCTGGCGGCAGGCGCCACGCAGATCATCTTTGAAGGCATCCCCACCTTCCCGAACGCAGGTCGCTTCTGGCAGATGATCGAGCGCCACAAGTGCACCATCTTCTACACCGCTCCCACGGCCATCCGCTCGCTCATCAAGGCCGCCGAGTCCGACGAGGCGGTGCACCCTGCACGCTCCGACCTGTCGAGCCTGCGCATCCTGGGCAGCGTGGGTGAGCCTATCAACCCCGAAGCCTGGATGTGGTACCACAAGAACGTGGGTGGCGAGCGTTGCCCTATCGTGGACACCTTCTGGCAGACCGAGACCGGTGGCCACGTCATCACCCCATTGCCCGGCGCCACACCGCTGGTGCCAGGCAGCTGCACGCTGCCCCTGCCAGGCATCACGGCCGCCATCGTCGATGAGATGGGTAACGACGTGCCCAACGGTTCGGGTGGCATTTTGGTCATCAAGCGCCCCTGGCCTAGCATGATCCGCACGATCTGGAATGATCCCGAGCGCTTCAAGAAGAGCTACTTCCCCGAAGAACTCAAGGGCTACTACCTGGCGGGTGACGGCGCGGTGCGCAGTGCCGACCGGGGCTACTTCCGCATCACGGGCCGCATCGACGACGTGCTCAACGTGTCGGGCCACCGCATGGGCACGATGGAGATCGAGTCCGCCCTGGTCGCCAAGACCGACCTCGTGGCCGAGGCCGCTGTGGTGGGCCGCCCTGATGACGTGACCGGCGAGGCCATCTGCGCGTTTGTGGTGCTCAAGCGCTCCCGCCCCACCGGCGAGGAAGCCAAGCAGATCGCCAACGAGCTGCGCAACTGGGTGGCCAAGGAAATCGGCCCCATTGCCAAGCCCAAGGACATCCGCTTTGGCGACAACCTGCCTAAGACCCGCAGCGGCAAGATCATGCGCCGCCTGCTGCGCAGCATTGCCAAGGGTGAGGCCATCACCCAGGACACCAGCACGCTGGAGAATCCGGCAATTCTGGATCAGTTGGCCCAGACCAACTGATCCAGAAGGCGCCGTGCAACGGCGCCAGCGCGCAGCGCTTGCCGGATTCGGGGACACTCATATCGCGCAGCGATGTGATGTGGCCCCAAAACCCGTTGACCATCACCCCGGTACGTGACCGAAGCTGCGGGCCCGCTCACCCGGCGGGCCCGCAGTGCGCTTTGTAGGACGCAATCTCCAATTACTCCTTGGGAGCTGGTGAATCCCTGCGCATGCGTTACAACGGCAGCATGGCGTGGCCGGTCATCGTGGCCGGGCGCCGCTGACCGGAGATTTCACATGCAACTGCGTTCCTTCGTTTTGCTGCTGACCGTGCTGGCCATCGCCGCACTGGCCGCCCTGAACTGGCCCACGCTGGCGGCTCCCTCGCTCGTATCGCTGGGCGTGGTGTCGTTTGAGGCACCCCTTGGCCTGCTGATGCTGGCCCTCACCACGTTGTTGGGCATCTTCTTTTTGGCGTACGTCTTGTCGCTGCAGGGATCGGTGCTGCTCGAAACCCGTCGCCACACCAAAGAGCTGCAGGCGCAACGCGAGCTGGCCGACAAGGCCGAGGCGTCTCGCTTCACGGAGCTGCGTGCCTTTCTGGAGGCCCAGCACAGCCAAGCCCATGCAGCCGTGCTGGCGCGTCTGGACCACCTGGAAGCCCGGCTCGTCGCGCGCGCCGAGGAATCTGACAACACAACGGCGGCTTATGTCGGGCAGCTGGAGCAGCAGCTGCGCTCCCGCCATGCGCTGGGGACGCCTGTCGTTTAGTCCTGCTCTACTGCAGGAGCCGGCGCAGGTTCCACCGCTGCAAAGCGTCCGGGCACAAAAAAGCCGCGTCACATGGTGCGCGGCTTTTTTCATGGGTTCTATCGGGCGTCAAACCCGGAACCCTTGGGCTTCAGCCAATTACTTCTGCGTCAGCACCCAGGCGGCCAGCTTCTTGGCTTCGGCGTCATTCACTTGGGCGTTGGCCGGCATGGGCACTGGGCCCCACACGCCAGAGCCACCCTTGATGATCTTGGCTGCCAGCTTGTCCACAGCGTCCTTCTGACCCGCGTATTTGGCTGCCACGTCCTTGTAGGCGGGGCCCACCAATTTCTTGTCCACTGCGTGGCAAGCCATGCAGTTCTTGGAGGTGGCCAAGGCCAGGTCGGCCATCGCGGGTGCCGCAACCGACAGCGTCAAGGCGAGAGTGATCAGGGAACGCTTCATGGTGGGAATTCCTGTGGTTGAGTTACAGTGCTTTTAATGCGATTGTAGTGACTTGGGTTGACACGCAGTTGTCCTTGGTCAATCCCGCTTTTCGCGGCATTTTTTGGAGAGAGCGATGTATCTGCTGGGTCTGTCCCTTCTCATTCTGACACTCAAGTATTTCGAGATCGGCCCTGTGGCCACATGGTCCTGGTGGTGGGTGCTGGCCCCCTTTGCCGCCACGGCGCTGTGGTGGGCCTGGGCTGATTCCACCGGCTACACCAAGCGCAAGGCCATGGAAAAGATGGACCAGCGCAAAAAGGACCGCATCAACAAACACAAGGAAGCGTTGGGCATTCGCCCACGCAAGCCGCGCTGACACTGGCGCTGGCCCCGCAGCAAGGGGCTGACGGTGGCTTGAGCGATGACTTGTTCTCGTCGTCTATTCAACAAAAAGCCCGCAGTACATCGCGTACTGCGGGCTTTTTGTTGTGAGCCGACCACCTGGAGAAAGACGCCTGCCGGAGCCTCAACCGTCTTCTCGCCACCGGCCGGTGCGCAGCCGCAGCGCCATCAATAGGCGTCCAGCACCGCCCCCTTGCTCGCGCTCGACGCGTTGAACGCAAACTTGGCTTGCACACCCCGGGTGTAACGCGGGGCAGGTGCCGTCCAGGCGGCGCGGCGCTTGGCGATCTCTTCGTCGGGCACATTCAGTTGCAACAGCAGCTGGCGCGCGTCAATGGTGATGCTGTCACCCTCGTTGACGAAGGCAATGGTGCCGCCCGCCGCCGCTTCAGGCGCTACGTGGCCCACCACCATGCCCCAGGTGCCGCCGGAGAAGCGGCCGTCGGTGATCAGGCCCACGCTCTCGCCCAGGCCCGCTCCGATCAGTGCGCCGGTGGGCGCCAGCATCTCGGGCATGCCGGGGCCGCCCTTGGGTCCCAGGTAGCGCAGCACCATCACGTCACCGGCCTTGATCTTGCCTGCCAGGATGGCTTCCAGCGCCGACTGCTCATCGTCAAACACGCGGGCCGGGCCGGTGATGACAGGGTTCTTCAAGCCGGTGATCTTGGCCACCGACCCCTCAGGGCTCAAGTTGCCCTTCAAGATGGCCAGGTGACCCTGCGCGTACATGGGGTTGCTGATGGGGCGGATCACGTCCTGGTCGGCGCGCGGCTGGTCGGGCACGTCCTTCAGCACTTCGGCAATGGTCTTGCCCTCGATGGTGAGGCAGTCGCCATGCAGCAGGCCTGCATTCAGCAAGATCTTCATGACCTGCGGGATACCGCCTGCGCGGTGCAGGTCCACAGCCAAGTACTTGCCGCTGGGCTTCAAGTCGCACAGCACGGGGGTCTTCACGCGCACGCGCTCGAAGTCGTCAATGCTCCACTCCACACCCGCTGCATGGGCAATCGCCAGAAAGTGCAGCACGGCATTGGTCGAGCCGCCGGTGGCCATGATCACGGCCACGGCGTTCTCGATGGACTTTTTGGTCACGATGTCGCGCGGCTTGATGTCCTTCTTGATGGCCTCGATCAGCACCTTGGCCGACTCCTTGGCCGAGTTCATCTTCTCGTCGTGCGGGTTGGCCATGGTGGACGAATAGGGCAGGCTGATGCCCAGGGCCTCGAACGCGCTGCTCATGGTGTTGGCCGTGTACATGCCGCCGCACGAACCCGTGCCGGGGATGGCGCGCTTCTCGATCTCCTTGAGGTCGAAGTCGCTCAGCTTGCCCGCCGCGTTTTCGCCCACCGCCTCGAACACGCTCACGATGTTCAGGTCCTTGCCCTGGTAGTGGCCGGGCAGGATGGTGCCGCCGTACACATAGATGGCGGGCACGTTAGCGCGCAGCATGCCCATCAGGCCGCCGGGCATGTTCTTGTCGCAGCCGCCGACCACCAGCACGCCGTCCATCCACTGGCCGCCCACGCAGGTTTCGATGCAGTCGCTGATGACTTCACGGCTCACCAGGCTGTACTTCATGCCTTCGGTGCCCATGGCCATGCCGTCGCTGATGGTGGGGGTGCCGAACACCTGGGCGTTGCCACCGGCTTCTTCGATACCTGCAATCGCCGCATCGGCCAGCTTCTGCAGGCCGCTGTTGCAGGGCGTGATGGTGCTGTGGCCGTTGGCCACGCCCACCATGGGTTTCACGAAGTCGCCTTCCTCGTAGCCCATGGCGTAGTACATGGAGCGGTTGGGTGCGCGCGACTTGCCCTGGGTGATGTTGGCGCTGCGGCGGTTGATGGGCGCGGAGGGCTTGCTGGAGTCGGTCATCGTGGGGCGTCCTGGTGTCGGGGTTGGTGGGGCTGGAGCGGAATGGGTCATTCTGCCAGCGCCGTCGCAGTGCGTGGGGGCTGCCCCCGCAATCCCCAACGCCGCCGCCCCGTGCGGGCCCAAAGGGCTGGGCGATAATTGACGGGTTTGCCCCCGGCACGGCTCAAGAGGTTGGTTGCACGGGAGCGAGGGGTGCTCTTCAAGAATCGAGCGGAAAGTGAGCACTGCGGATCGGGATGGGCTGCAAGGCGCAAAGCGCAGCAATAGCCGGTGCTATTGCGAGCATTTGCAACGCTGCAGACCGCCCGAGGCCGCAGATGCACACGGCGCGATGATGCGTGACGAGCATCCCAAGGGGCCTTTATTCCTGCGGCCCGCTTCCTTTTCAGCGATTTTCCAGAAGCCAGCACGATGCCCATCTACCGTTCCAAAACCTCCACCGCCGGTCGCAATATGGCAGGCGCGCGTTCCCTGTGGCGCGCCACCGGCATGAAAGACGATGACTTCAGCAAGCCGATCATCGCGGTGGTCAATTCGTTCACCCAGTTCGTGCCTGGTCACGTACACCTGAAGGACCTGGGCCAGCTGGTGGCCCGCGAGATCGAAGCCGCTGGCGGCGTGGCCAAGGAGTTCAACACCATCGCCGTGGACGACGGCATCGCCATGGGCCACGACGGCATGCTGTATTCGCTGCCCAGCCGCGACATCATTGCCGACTCGGTCGAATACATGGTCAACGCGCACTGCGCCGACGCCATGGTCTGCATCTCCAACTGCGACAAGATCACCCCCGGCATGCTGATGGCTGCCATGCGTCTGAACATCCCGGTGATCTTCGTCTCGGGCGGCCCGATGGAAGCGGGCAAGACCCGCCTGGCCAACCCGGTCACCAAGGTCATGGAGTTTAAGAAGCTTGACCTGGTGGACGCGATGGTGATCGCCGCCGACACCAACTACTCCGACGCCGACGTGGCCGAGGTCGAGCGCTCGGCCTGCCCCACCTGCGGATCGTGCTCGGGCATGTTCACCGCCAATTCCATGAACTGCCTGACCGAGGCGCTGGGCCTGTCGCTGCCCGGCAACGGCACGGTGGTGGCCACCCATGCCGACCGCGAACAGCTTTTCAAGCGCGCGGGCCGCCGCATCGTGGATCTGGCGAAGCAATACTATGAGCAGGACGACGAACGCGTGCTGCCCCGCTCGGTGGGCTTCAAGGCGTTTGAAAACGCCATGACGCTGGACATCGCCATGGGCGGCTCCACCAACACCATCCTGCACCTGCTGGCGATTGCCAAGGAGGCCGAGATCCCCTTCACCATGGCCGATATCGACCGCCTCTCGCGCGTCGTGCCGCAGCTGTGCAAGGTGGCGCCCAACACCAACAAATACCACATCGAAGACGTGCACCGCGCGGGCGGCATCATGGCCATCCTGGGCGAGCTGGACCGCGCAGGCAAGCTGCACACCGACGTGCCCACCGTGCACGCCCCCACGCTCAAAGACGCGCTGGACCAATGGGACATCGTGCGCACGCAGGACGACGCCGTGCGCACCTTCTACATGGCCGGCCCCGCCGGTATCCCCACGCAGGTGGCATTCAGCCAGAACACCCGCTGGCCCAGCCTGGACCTGGACCGCGCCGAGGGCTGCATCCGCTCGTACGACCACGCCTTCAGCAAGGAAGGCGGCTTGGCCGTGCTGACCGGCAACCTCGCAGTGGACGGCTGCGTGGTCAAGTCGGCCGGTGTGGACGAAAGCATCTTGGTGTTTGAAGGCACGGCCCACGTGACCGAGTCGCAGGACGAGGCCGTGGCCAACATCCTGGCCGACAAGGTGAAGGCCGGTGACGTGGTCATCGTGCGCTACGAAGGCCCCAAGGGCGGCCCCGGCATGCAAGAGATGCTCTACCCCACCAGCTACATCAAGTCCAAAGGCCTGGGCAAAGCCTGTGCGTTGCTGACGGACGGGCGCTTCTCGGGCGGCACCTCGGGCCTGTCGATCGGTCACTGCTCGCCCGAAGCGGCCGCCGGTGGCGCGATCGGGCTGGTGCAGAACGGCGACCGCATCCGCATCGACATCCCCAACCGCACGATCAATGTGCTGGTGAGCGATGAAGAACTGGCCAAGCGCCGCGAAGCGCAAAACGCCAAGGGCTGGAAGCCTGCCCAGCCACGCCCGCGCAAGGTGTCGGCTGCGCTCAAGGCCTATGCCAAGCTGGTGATGTCTGCCGACAAGGGCGCCGTGCGCGACTTGTCGCTGCTGGACGACTGAGGGGGGTTTTGCGGGGCCGGGTGCCCTGCTGCCGCTTGGAAGCCGCGCCCAAAGGGCGCGGCTTTTTTATCGGCGCTCTACTTTTGATAGCTGTCAGCGTATGATGGACTAGCACTTCCTCGGCTTTTTATTCAAAAACGGGTTGTGTGGGTCCAGCGGATCGTTCCGGCGCGGCAGCGGCCACCCGGCGGTCTTGCCCGAGGCGGTAGGTCCTGACTGCGGGGTCATCCCCAGCGCGGGCACAATACCCGCCACCATGTTGACCTATCCCCACATCGACCCCGTCGCCCTGCAGATCGGCCCGCTGGCTGTGCACTGGTATGGCCTGACCTATCTTGCGGCCTTTGGCCTGTTCATGCTGCTGGGCATCCGGCGCCTGCAGCACCCGCCCTTTGCCTCTATCACGGGGCCCGGCGCCTGGACCCGCAAGGATGTCGAAGACATCCTCTTCCTGGGGGTGGCGGGTGTGGTCATTGGCGGGCGACTGGGCTACTGCCTGTTCTACAAGCCGGGCTACTACCTGAGCCACCCGCTGGAGATTTTTGCCGTGTGGCAGGGCGGCATGGCCTTTCACGGCGGGCTGCTGGGTGTGGTGGCGGCCATGCTGTGGTTTGCCCATTCGCGCCAACGCCCCTGGCTACAGGTTGCCGACTTTGTGGCGCCCTGCGTACCCACGGGTCTCGCGGCCGGGCGTGTGGGCAACTTCATCAACGGCGAGCTGTGGGGCCGCTTTGCTAGTCCCGACCTGCCCTGGGGCATGGTGTTTGCGCACAGCGGCTCCATGCAGCCGCGCCACCCGTCGCAGGTCTACCAGTTCCTGATGGAAGGGTTGTTGCTGTTCATCCTGCTGTGGTTGTATGCGCGCAAGGAGCGCCGTCCCGGCCAGGTGGCTGCCGCCTTCCTGTTTGGCTACGGCGTGTTCCGCTTCATTGCCGAATACTTCCGCGAGCCCGATGCCTTCCTGGGCATCCTGTCGCTGGGCATGAGCATGGGGCAATGGCTGTGCGTGCCCATGATCGTGGGGGGCGCAGCGATGTGGCTGTGGGCACAGCAGCGGCCGGTGGGGGCGCTGGTTTCGAAGTAAAAAGGCGATAGCGTCGGTACCATATGCCCAAGCAGCTATCAAAATGGTAGTGCCTGGGGCGAGGGGCGGGTGGGCAGTCGGTCAGTGCTGCGCATCCCCCCGCCGCGCCATCGTCCACAGGGCGGCGCCCACGATGAGCGCACCGCCCACCCAGCCCGTAACGCTGAGCTGCTCGCCCAGCCAGAACACCGCAAACAGCGCCCCAAAGGCGGGCTCACTGCTGGTCAGCAAGCCCACCCGCGTGGGCGAGCTGTGGCGCAGTGCCCAGTTCTGGGCCACAAACGCAAACACCGTGCAGCCCGCCACCAGGTAAATGCAGGCCCACCAGAAAGCGCTGGCCTGGGTGAGCGACGGCAGCGGGGGCAGCTTGCCCGGCAAAGCCAGCGCCAGCAGCAGGCAGCCCACCCCAATGACGCCCGACTGCACCGCCGTGAGGGCCAGCACCGGCGCATTGCGGCTGCGGGTGAGCCGCGTGGTTTGGCACACCGTGATGGCGCGCAGCACAGCCGCCGCCAGCATCAGCGCGTCGCCCCAGCCCCACCGGCCCGTGTAACCCCCACTGAGCAGTGCCGCGCCGAGGAGCGACACGGCGGCAAAAGCAAACATCGCGCGCTCGGGCCGCTGGCGCAGCAGCCACCACTCGGCAAACGGCGTGAACACCACACACAGGCTGATCAGAAACGCGGCGTTACTGGCCTGCGTGAGCGCCAAGCCAAAGGTCTCGCACAAAAAAATGCCCAGCATCAGCACACCCAGTGGCAGGCCGGCCACCAGCGCATCGTGCCGCTCGGGCGCGGTGGCGCGCAGCAGGGCAGGGAGCAGCACGGCAAAGGTTAGGAGGAAGCGCACGGCCAAAAAGCCCAGCACCGGGTAGAACACCAGGGCCCCCTTGGCCATGCCGTAGCTCGTGCCCCACACCACGGCCACCAGCAGCAAGGCCAGGTCAGACAGGCGCGGGGCCAGCGGGGAGGGGGCAGACAGGGGCAGGGTGTGTGACATGGGATGCAGACTGGGGTGGAAGCAGTGGGGCGCCGCTGCTTGGCGACGATGGGCTTGGGAAATTATCAATTTGCGTCGCTGGATTGATAATCGCTGCCAAAGAACTGCACTTGTTCCCCATGCGCATCAATCAACCCCTGGACAGCCTCTCCGACATGGCGGTGTTTGCCCGCGTAGTGGACGCAGGCAGCTTCTCGGCTGCCGCCCGGCAGCTAGGCATCACCCCCTCAGCGGTCAGCCGCCAGGTGGCCCGGCTGGAGGGGGCGCTGCGCGTGCGCCTGCTGGAGCGCACCACCCGCAAGCTGCGGCTGACCGATGCGGGCACGGCGGTCTACAGCCGTTGTCAGGATATGGTGTCTGCCGCGCGCGAGGTATGGGCGCTGAGCGACACGCACTCTGCCGAGCCTTCTGGCATGGTGCGCATGAGCATGGCCAAGGCGGTGGGGCGCCAGCTGGTGCACCCGCTGGTGCTGCCGTTTTTGCAGAAATACCCCCAGGTCGATGTGCAGCTCCTGATCACCGACCGCACGGTGGACCTGTTCGAGGAGCCCATCGACCTGGCCCTGCGCGTGACCGACACCCCGCCCCCGGGCTTGGCCGGACGGCCGCTGGCCACGTTGCGCCATTTGGTCTGCGCCAGCCCGCGCTACCTGGCCGAACGGGGCCACCCCCAGCACCCGCGCGACCTGGAGCACCACGCCTGCATTACCCTGGGCGAGGACGAGCGCGACAGGCACTGGCGCTTTGAGCGCGCGGGCGAAGCCGCCACGGTGGCCGTGCGCGGCCGCTATGTGGCCAACCACAGCGAGGTGCGGCTGGAGGCCGCGCTGAGCCATCTGGGCATCGCCAGCCTGCCGGGCTTTACCGCGCGCGCTGCGTTGGAGCGGGGCGACCTGGTGACCGTGCTGCCCGACTGGGAGCACAAGACCTCGTACGCGGGCACGGCCTGGGTGCTGTACCCGTCTCACCGCTTTCTGCCCGCCAAGCTGCGGGTGTGGATTGACCATCTGGTGGAAGGTTTTGCGGGCGTGGAGTGAAGCGGGAGAGGGGGGCGCAGGGCGAGCCTGCGGTGGGCTCTGCGGGTGCTGCACCCTCGACAGCTCGTCTGGCCCGGGGCGGATCAACAAATGACCGCGCCTTCGGGCCAACAGCGGGTTCGCCACCCTGGCCGTTCTCTGGCACGTGGCGTTGCGCAAGCACTGCAGTTGCCATCTTTTGTGTAACCAAAGCCTGCAAATCAGGGTTTTCATCTTGTCATTTCGCGTAATTATGAGAAATTACACACATGGCGAGGCAATCGCCACTGTTGTCAGCTGATAGAGGGGCGTTGCAGGCATTCGACCTGCGCAATCCACTAGGAGTTGGCTGCTGATGCCTCGCGGGTTGGTGCTCTGGAGCCTTGTTTCACATGCGTCCTGTCCCGAATTCACTGCACGACGAAGTCGCCTCCCGGCTGCGGGAGCAGATTTTTGCGGGCACCTTGCCGCCCGGCAGCTTTCTGGATGAGGCCGCCCTGTGCGAGCGGCTGGAGATTTCGCGCACCCCGCTGCGCGAGGCACTCAAGGTGCTGGTGGCCGAGGGGCTGCTGCGCCACGAGCCGCGCCGGGGTTGTTTTGTGGCCGAGGTCACAGAGAGCGACCTGGACGAAATCTTCCCGGTCATTGCGCTGTTGGAAGGCCGTGCCGCACACGAGGCCACGCGCAAGGCCGTGGCAGCCGACATTGCCGCACTGGAGCTGCTGCACGAACGCCTGCAGCAATGCGCGGCCGACGGGCTGGTCACCGACTACTACGAAGCCAACTACGCCATCCACGAGGCCTTCATCACGCTGGCCGATAACCGCTGGCTGGCCCAGGTGATTGGCGACCTGCGCAAGATCCTGCGGCTGGCACGCCACAAGTCGCTGCACGCCCCCGGGCGCATGCAGCAAAGCCTGGCGGAGCACTTGGCCGTGTTTGCTGCCCTCAAGGCCCGCGACTGCGATGCCGCCGAAGAAGCCATGCGCACCCATTTGTTGCGCCAGCGCGATGCGCTGCGCGACGTAGCCCGCAACCAGCAATCGAGGTTGACCCCATGATCAGCAGCACCCCCGAATGGATCGCCCGCAGCGTGTCACGCCTGCGCACTGCCGCACCCGCCGCCGACAAGGCGGGGGACAAGCTCGCCAAGGCCGCGCTCGACAAAACCGTGACCGACGTGGTCGCCAAGGTGGCGGTGCCGCGTTCCACCCACGAGCGCCTGCAGGCCACCCTGCGTCGCGGCCAGGAGGCGCTGTCTCCCCGCGCGCTGCGCCGCCTGCTGGCCGACCTGCAGGAGGTGGTGGCGCCGCAGGTGAGCGAGATCGAAGGTGGCCGCCGCGCCCAGGTGGTGGCCGAGTGGTATGCCAAGGCCGAGCCCGAGGAGCGGCGCGACATGTGGCTGCTGATGTGCGATCAGTTTGCGCCCGACGCCACACGCTTCAAATCCGCCCGCCAGCGCTACGAGGCCGCAGCGGGCACGGCCGAAGAAGGACAGGCCGAGATCAGCCTGCGCCGCGCTTTGGTGTCGCCCCGCACGCGGCTGCTGCAGCGGTTTTCGGCGTTCCCCGAAGGCATGCGCTTTCTGGTGGACATGCGCGCAGAGATCCTGCCGCTGCTCAAGGCCGACAAGCGCCTGCTGCCGCTCGATGCCGAGCTGGAACACCTGTTCTCGACCTGGTTCGATGTGGCGTTTTTGGAGCTGCGCCGCCTGTCGTGGGACTCGCCTGCATCCCTGCTCGAAAAGCTCATCAAGTACGAGGCCGTGCACGACATCCGCAGCTGGGCCGACCTGAAGAACCGGCTGGACAGCGACCGCCGCTGCTACGGCTTCTTCCACCCGCGCCTGCCCAACGAGCCGTTGATCTTTGTGGAGGTGGCGTTGCTCGACAAAATCTCGTCCAGCATCACGCCGCTGCTGGACGAGGCCGCTGCGCCCGTGGACATCACGCGGGCCACCACGGCCATCTTCTACTCCATCAGCAACACGCAAACCGGCCTGCGTGGCGTGAGCTTTGGCGACTCGCTCATCAAGCATGTGGTGGAGACGCTTACGGCCGAGTTTCCGCGTTTGCGCACCTTTGCCACGCTGTCGCCCATCCCGGGTTTCCGCGCTTGGCTGGGCAAGCATGCAGGGGCCATGCTGGATCGCCTGGACGATAAGCGCCGCAGCGAACTGGGCCGTGCGGTGGGCTTCGAGCCGCCGCAGGCCACGCATTTCCTCGGCGCGTTGGACAAGGCGCTGGAGCTGGACGCTAAATCCCCCGTGCGCCAGATGCTGCTGGAATGCGCCGCGTACTATCTGGGCCGCGAGCTGCAAGAAGGCAAGCCGGCAGATCCCGTGGCCCGCTTTCACCTGGGCAACGGCGCGCGGGTAGAGCGTCTGAACTGGGCGGGCGATCCGTCCAGCAAGGGGCAGAAACAATCGTACGGGCTCATGGTGAACTACCTGTACGACTTGAAGCGCATCGACAAGCACCGCAGCTTGCTTGCGCAGGGCAAAGTGCCAGTGTCGGGGGACATCGACAGCCTTTGCCGCGACTGACGGGGCGCCCGGCATGATGCCGGGTGCACCAGTGACAGGGTATTTTTACAACGACAGGAGACAAGGAATGATTGAATCGCGAATCCAACGCCGGGATGTGTTGCTCGGCGCAGCGGCTGCAGGTTTGGGCCTGGCCAGTGGCAGCAGCTGGGCCGACAGCAACTGGCCGACCAAGCCGGTGACGGTGGTGGTACCTTTCCCCGCCGGTGGCGGCACCGATGCCTTTGCCCGGCCGCTGGCCGCGCAGTTTTCCAAAAGCACGGGCAAGACGCTGGTGATCGACAACCGGGGGGGCGCCGGTGGCACGCTGGGCGCCAGCATTGCCTCCAAGGCTGCGCCGGACGGCTACACCCTGTTCATGGGGGCGGTGCACCACGCCATTGCACCGTCGATGTACCCCAAGCTCGACTACGACATCGAAAAAGACTTCATTCCGCTGGCGCTGCTGGCCAACGTGCCGCAGGTGGTGGTGGTCAACCCCAAGACGCCATCGGCCAACTTCAAGCAGTTTCTGGACTACGTCAAGCGCAACCCCGCCAAGCTCAACTACGGCTCGGCCGGAGCCGGCACCTCGCACCACCTGGCGGGCGAGCTGTTCAAGCAGCAGACGGGCACCTTCATCACCCACATTCCGTACCGGGGCGCAGGCCCGGCGCTGCAAGACCTGATCGGCGGCAATGTCGACATGATGTTCGACGGCCTGGGCTCCTCGGCCAACCACATCAAGAGCGGCCGCATCAAGGCGCTGATGGTGTCGGGCCCCAAGCGCAACCCCGCGTTCCCGGACGTGCCCTGCGCCTCCGAAGTGGGCCTGCCCGACTACACCGTGACCACGTGGTACGGCCTGTGGGCGCCCAAAGGCACGCCGGCTGATGTGCAGGCCCGCATCGTGGACGAAATCAAGCGCCTGGGCACGGCTGAAGAGCTCAAGGCCGTGTGGGCCAGCAACGGCGCGGACTACGGCGGCATGACGCAGCAACAGTTTGGCGCGTTTGTGAGCAGTGAGGTCAAGCGCTGGGCGGCGGTGGTGAAGGCGTCTGGCGCGAAGCTAGATTAACCCCCCTGAGGCGCTTTGCGCCTTCCCCCCTGAAGGGGGACGCCACCCGTGGCCTGGCAAAGCCAGCTCCACGGTGGCCCTGGCGATGGCGCTGCGCGGGTTTCGAGGGCTGCAAGTGTTGAGCAGTGCAGGACGGGATGGATACCAAGATGTCTGGTGAAGTGTTGATGAATGCCGGTGAAGGCGGAGTGGTGCATGTCACCCTGCGCCACACCGGGCGGCTGAACGCCATGTCGCGGCCCATGTGGCGGCAGTTGCGTGCGGTGTTTGAAGACCTGCAGCGCCGTGCCGATGCGCGCTGCGTGCTCATTGCGGGCGAGGGCGGGGCGTTTTGTGCGGGCGGAGACATTTCAGAGTACCCCGGCTTCCGTTTTGATGCGGCAGCCCTGCGCGACTTTCATGAAAACGACGTGTGGGGCGGGCTCAACGCCATGCTCCAGTGCGACGTGCCCATCGTGGCCCAGATCAGCGGCGCCTGCATGGGCGCCGGGGTGGAGATAGCCAGCTGCTGCGACATCCGCGTGGCGGGCAATGGCGCGCGGTTTGGCGCGCCGATTGCCAAGCTGGGCTTTCCGATGGCCCCGCGCGAGGCGCAACTGGTGGCTGGTGCGGTGGGTGATGTGACCGCACGCCAGATGCTGCTGGAGGCCGCCACCTTCAGCGCCCCCGACATGCTGGCCCGTGGCTTTCTGAGCCGCGTGGTGGCTGACGACATGGTGGCCACCGAAGCCCTGGGCAGTGCCCAGCGCATTGCTGCGCTGGCGCCCCAGGCCGCCCGCATGAACAAACAGACGTTTCGGGCACTGAAAGCGCCTGTAGCGCAAGAAAATCATGCCCAGCCTGCTATCGAAAACATAGTAAATGGCCCCGCTGACCCCTATGCTTATGCCGCCAGTGCCGAGCACCGCGAAGGGATCGCTGCCTTTCTGGACAAGCGCGCGCCGGTGTTTTGACCGGCGCCGTCGTCCCCGGCTTCTCCCATTCAGTCCGTCCCAAACTCTCAACCCAGCTACCCAGCCCATCGAAGTCTGAGCCATGAGCCAACACAACCTCTTCAGCGCCCTGCGCGCCGCGTTCCCGTCTGACCTGGACAGCACCGCCGTCGAGACCACGGCGGCGGACGGTACCCCGCTGTACTACACCTGGCGCGACCTGGACCGCGCCAGCGCCCGCATCGCCAACCTGCTCGCATCGCTCAAGCTGCCCGAAGGCAGCCGCGTGGCCGTGCAGGTCGAAAAGTCGGTCGAAGCCATGGCCCTGTACCTGGCCACGCTGCGTGCGGGCTACGTGTTCTTGCCGCTCAACACCGCCTACCAAAGCGCCGAGATCGAATACTTCATCGGCAACGCCGAGCCCGCCGTGGTGGTATGTAGCCCCGGTAACTTCGGCTGGGTCAGCAAAATCGCCTTCACCCTGGGCACGCAGCATGTGTTCACCCTGGGTGACGACCGCACCGGCAGCCTGCTCGATCGCGCTGCCCACCACAGCGACGAGCACCAGGCCGTGCCCCGCAGCGCCGACGACCTGGCTGCCATCCTCTACACCAGCGGCACCACCGGCCGCAGCAAGGGCGCCATGCTCACGCACGGCAACATGCTCAGCAACGCGGTCATGCTCAAGGACTACTGGGGCTGGACGGCTACCGGAGGGCCTGATGGCCGGGGCGATGTGCTCATCCACGCGCTGCCCATCTTCCATGTGCACGGCCTGTTCGTCGCCATCCACGGCGCGCTCATCAACGGCAGCAAGATGATCTGGATGGCCAAGTTCGACCCCAAGGCCGTCATCGCCGCCATGCCGCGCGCCACAGTGTTCATGGGCGTGCCCACGTTGTATGTGCGCATGCTGGCCGAGGCGGGTTTGACCAAAGAGGCCGTGAAGAACATGCGCCTGTTCATCGCAGGCTCCGCACCGCTGCTCATCGAAACCTTCAAGGAATGGCAGCAACGCACCGGCCACACCATTTTGGAGCGCTACGGCATGAGCGAAACCATCATGCTCACCAGCAACCCCTACAGCGCCGACAAGCGCTACCAAGGCCAGGATGAACGCCGGGGCGGCACCGTGGGCTTCCCCCTGCCGGGCGTGAGCCTGCGCGTCCAGGGCGAAGACGGCAAAGACCTGCCCGTGGGCGAGATCGGTGGCATCCAGGTCAAGGGCCCCAACGTATTCAAGGGCTACTGGCGCATGCCCGAAAAGACGGCGGAAGAGTTCACCAAAGACGGCTACTTCAAGACCGGCGACGTGGGCAAGGTGGACGAGCGCGGCTACGTGCACATCGTGGGCCGCAGCAAAGACCTGATCATCAGCGGCGGCTACAACGTCTACCCCGCAGAGATCGAGGGCTACATCAACGACATGCCCGGCGTGGCCGAAAGCGCCCTGGTCGGCGTGCCCCACCCCGACTTTGGCGAAGTGGGTGTGGCTGTGGTGATTGCCAAGCCCGGCGCCCAACTGGATGCCGATGCCATCGTGGCCCAGCTCAAGTCGCAGCTGGCCAACTTCAAGATTCCGAAGAAGTGCTTTTTGGTGGCGGAGCTGCCGCGCAATACGATGGGTAAAGTGCAGAAGAATCTGCTGCGGGATCAGTACAAGGGGTTGTTTGCCTGAGCAACTGCGCGGCGCGATGCGCACAAAGACAAAAAGGGGCAAGTTGCCCCTTTTTTGTTGGCGGACGCAGACGCAAACTCAGGCGCTGCGTTTGCTCTGATTTTGATAGCTGAAGGCGCCTTTCAATCAAGCGTCATCAGCATATTTGGGTCTGCTTGAGCAGGTGGTCTCTTCAGCGCAGCACCAGCACGGGGATGTGCGAATGCGTCAGCACATGCTGCGTTTCGCTGCCCAGCAACAGGCGCTTGAGGCCCTTGCGGCCGTGCGATGCCATCACGATCAGGTCGCACTTGTGCTTCTTGGCGGCTGCAATCACGGCTTCGGCCACCAGGTCGGACTTGGCGACGACGGCCTTTACGGTCACGCCTTGCGCGCCGCCCTGGGCTTTCACGCCGTCGACCATGGCCTGTGCGGCATCGCCCCACTGGGCTTCGATGCGTTTGACGTCGTTCATGTCCACCGGCATGCCGCCTTCAAAGTAGCTGCGGGGGTAGCGGGGCACCACCTTGAGGGCGACCACGGTGGCGCCTGACAGGGCGGCCAGGGACAGGCCATGTTCCACCGCTTTGTCCGACAGAGGGGATCCGTCTGTAGCGATCAGGATGCGTTTGTACATAAAAGGGCTCCTCAAAGTGATGGAACAAGCTTAGGATGAATCATGTTCCGGGGCTTGATCCAGGTCAATGTAGTTGTCATGCCCCACAGATAGGCTTGAACCATGTCCATGTTTCAACCCGGTGCGCCGGCTTCCTCTGCGGTGCATCCTTCTGACAGCGTGGCAGATCCGTTGCCGCCGCAGCGGGTAGAGCTGCTGGATGACCCCCAGGAATGGCTGGCGTTTGGCCGACCCTGCACCCCTGCAGGCAGCCCCCTGCCAGGGGGCGCCACCGACCCTGCAGTGGCCGACGCCGCCGCCACCGCGTGGGACTCCCATGTGGTGCTGGAGGGCATGCACTGCGCGGCCTGTGCCCTCACGATCGAAGACGCCCTGCGGGCCGTGCCGGGCGTGTTGCAGGCCGATGTGAGCGCCGCCACGCGCCGGGCCCGCGTGGTGTGGCAGCCTGGCCAAGTGAAGCCGTCGCAGTGGATGGAAGCCGTGCGCCACGCGGGTTACCGCGCCATGCCCGCCATGGATGCGTTTGCGCGCGACCAGCGCCTGCGCGAGAGCCGCCGCGCGCTGTGGCGCTGGCTGGTGGCGGGCTTTTGCATGATGCAGGTGATGATGTACGCGTGGCCCGCCTACGTGGCGCAGCCGGGCGACCTGTCAGGCGAGATGGAGCAGCTGTTGCGCTGGGCCTCCTGGGTCATCACGCTGCCCATGGTGGTGTTTTCTTGTGGCCCCTTTTTTACCAGCGCGCTGCGTGACATTCGCCTGCGCCGCGTCAGCATGGACCTGCCCGTGGCGTTGGGCATGGCCATCACGTTCGTGGTCAGCACGGCCGGCACTTTTGACCCTGCAGGCATCTTTGGCAAGGAGGTGTACTACGACTCCTTGACCATGTTTGTTTTCTTTCTGCTCACCGGCCGATGGTTGGAGCTGCGCCTGCGCGACCGCACGGCGGGTGCGCTGGAGGCCGTGATGAACCGCCTGCCCGACAGCGTGGAGCGGCGCGCGGCGGATGGCAGCTTCGCCCGCGTGGCCACGCGGCGCATTGTGGTGGGGGACACCGTCCGCGTGCTGCCCGGCGAGGCGTTTCCGGCCGATGGCCGCATCACGGCAGGCAACACCCATGCTGACGAGGCTTTGCTGACGGGCGAATCCACACCCGTTGCGCGCCCCGTGGGCAGCAGCGTGACGGCGGGCAGCTACAACCTGCAGGCGCCGGTCGAGGTGCTGGTGGAAGGCACGGGCGGGCAGACCCGCTTTGCGCAAATCGTGGCGCTGATGGAAAGCGCTTCACTGCAAAAGCCCCGGCTGGCGCAGCTGGCAGACCGCATTGCGCGGCCTTTTCTGGTTGCCGTTTTGCTGGCGGCGGCGCTGGCCGCTGCCTACTGGTGGCCGTCGGACCCAGGGCATGCGCTGATGGTGGCGGTGGCGGTGCTCATCGTGACCTGCCCATGCGCGCTGTCGCTGGCCACCCCGGTGGCCATGCTCACCGCCGCGGGCACGCTGGCGCGCCATGGCGTGTTGGTGCGCAACCTTCAGGGGCTGGAGGCGCTGGCGCAGGTGGACACCATGGTGTTTGACAAGACCGGTACGCTGACCCGCGACGGCATGGCGCTGCAAGCGGTGCACCCTGCGGCCGGTTGCAGTGCACAAGAGGCGCTGGACCTGGCGGCAGCGCTCGCGCGCCAATCGATGCACCCGGCTTCGCGGGCGCTGGCTGCGGCGGCTTCTGCACAGCCGCTGCCGTCGGGGCGTTGGCAGGTGACAGGCCTGCAAGAGGATGCAGGGCAGGGGCTGACCGCGACGGTAGAGGACGCCACCGGGGCGGTGGCTGCTCGCACGATCCGCCTGGGCTCTGCCCGCCACGCGGGCGTTGCCAACGATGCGGGCGGTGCTGCGCTGCAAGTCGTGCTCTCTGAACAAGCGTCTGATGGAGCCCTGATTGAGCTGGCCCGCTTCGACCTGGTGGAGGACCTGCGGGCCGAGGCGTCGGCCGTGGTGCGGGCCTTGCAGCAGGACGGCGTGGCTGTGCAATTGCTGTCGGGTGACCGCCGGGGCGCGGTGCAACGGGTGGCCACGCAGGCGGGCATTGCCCATGCCCAGGGCGAGTGCACTCCGCAAGGCAAGCTGGAAGCGCTTCAGGCGTTGCAGTTGCAGGGCCATCACGTAGCCATGGTGGGCGACGGCCTTAATGATGGCCCGGTGCTTGCGGGTGCCCATGTCTCTTTTGCCTTCGGCCGTGCCGTCCCGCTGGCGCAGTCCCGGGCGGACTTTGTGGTGTTGGGTGACAGCCTGACGCTGGTGCCGCAAACCGTGCTGCTGGCGCGCCGCACCCTGCGCGTGGTACGGCAGAACCTGTGGTGGGCCGCCGCCTACAACGCGCTGTGTGTGCCGCTGGCGGTGGTCGGCTGGATGCCGGCCTGGCTGGCGGGACTGGGCATGGCGCTGAGTTCGCTGCTGGTGGTGCTCAATGCCGCGCGCCTGGCGCGCGACCTGCCTTCCTTGCCAGGCTCGCACAGCGCGCCGTTGCCAACAGCTGCTTTGCCTGCGCGCCCCGACATCACGGCCAGCGGCACGTCGCAGCCGCCCCTTGATCTTTCGAAGACCCCACTGGAGCCCGTCTGATGGACATCCTTTATTTGTTGATTCCTCTGTCCGTAATGCTGGTGCTCTTGATTCTGGGAGGCCTGTGGTGGGCGGTGTACCACGGGCAGTTCGAGAGCGTCGAACAAGAGGGGGAGCGCATTCTCCGAGACGGTTGACTTGTGTCAATGCCCGATAGCCGCGACTGCAACAAACTCTTACTGCAATACAAAGAGGTGCCCGATGGATTTTCCAAAAACAAATGCTGCGCACTACAACGATACGGTAGTGCGGCAGTTCTCTATCCTGGCCGTGGTGGTGGGGGTGGTCGGCATGCTGGTGGGCGTCATCATCGCCGCCCAGTTGGCCTGGCCAGAACTCAACTTTGGCATTCCGTGGCTGAGTTATGGCCGCTTGCGACCTTTGCACACCAATGCGGTGATCTTTGGTTTTGGCGGTAGCGCGCTGTTTGCTACCAGCTACTACGTGGTGCAGCGCACCTGCCAGGTCCGGCTTTTTGCGGGTCCTCTGGCCGCATTCACCTTCTGGGGTTGGGTGCTGGTCATTGCGGCTGCGGTGGTCAGCCTGCCCATGGGCTACACCCAGGGCAAGGAATACGCTGAACTCGAATGGCCCATCGACATCCTGATCACGCTGGTTTGGGTGTCCTATGCCATCGTGTTCTTCGGCACCATTGGAACCCGCAAGGTCAAGCACATTTATGTGGCCAACTGGTTCTTTGGTGCGTTCATCCTGGCCGTGGCACTGCTGCACCTGGTGAACAGCGCAGCCATCCCAGCGGGCATGATGAAGAGCTACTCGGCCTACGCCGGTGTGCAGGACGCCATGGTGCAATGGTGGTACGGCCACAATGCCGTGGGCTTCTTCCTGACCGCTGGTTTCCTGGGCATGATGTACTACTTCATCCCCAAGCAGGCAGGTCGTCCTGTGTACTCGTATCGCCTGTCGATCGTGCACTTCTGGGCGCTGATCTTCACCTACATGTGGGCCGGCCCACACCACCTGCACTACACCGCGCTGCCTGACTGGACGCAATCGGTGGGCATGGTGTTCTCGCTCATCCTGCTGGCTCCCAGCTGGGGCGGCATGATCAACGGCATCATGACCCTGTCGGGTGCATGGCACAAGCTGCGTGACGACCCTATCCTGCGCTTCCTGATCGTGTCGCTGTCGTTCTACGGCATGTCCACGTTCGAGGGCCCGATGATGTCCATCAAGACCGTCAATGCCCTGAGCCACTACACCGACTGGACCATCGGCCACGTGCACTCCGGCGCCCTGGGCTGGGTGGGCCTGATTTCGATGGGTTCGCTGTACTACCTGGTGCCCCGTCTGTTCGGCAAGGACAAGATGCACTCCGTCAAGGCGATCGAGCTGCACTTCTGGATGGCCACCATCGGCATCGTGCTGTACATCGCTGCCATGTGGATTGCCGGCGTGATGCAAGGCCTGATGTGGCGCGCGGTCAACCCCGACGGCACGCTCACCTACACCTTCGTGGAAAGCGTGAAGGCGACCTATCCCTTCTATGTGATCCGCGTGGCCGGTGGTCTGCTGTACCTGGGCGGCATGCTGGTCATGGCCTGGAACGTGTGGCTGACTGCCATCTCGGGCCGTTCGGTCAAGGTGGCCATTCCTGCAGTGAACACGGCCCACGCCTGAGTCTGAAGGAGATCATTCATGTCCAATAACAACACATCTGCTTCGACCGGTTTCACCCATGAAAAGGTGGAGACCAACAACTTTCTGATGATCGTGCTGATCCTGATCGTGATCGCCATTGGCGGTCTGGTCGAGATCGTGCCCCTGTTCTTCCAGAAGTCCACGACCGAGGCGGTCAAGGGTGTCGAGCCTTACAACGCTTTGCAGCTGGCAGGCCGCGACATCTACATCCGCGAGGGTTGCTACAACTGCCACTCGCAGATGATCCGCCCCTTCCGCGCAGAGACGCTGCGCTATGGCCACTACTCGGTGGCGGGCGAGTTTGTGTATGACCACCCCTTCCAGTGGGGTAGCAAGCGCACGGGTCCCGACCTGCACCGCGTGGGTGGCAAGTACAGCGACGAATGGCATCGCATCCACCTGAACAACCCCCGCGATGTGGTGCCCGAGTCCAACATGCCCGCATACCCCTGGCTTGAAAAGAACCAGGTGGACCCCGCAGTGATGGCGCCCCGCATGAAGGCCCTGCGCACCGTGGGCGTGCCTTACACCGACGAGCAGATCACGGCTGCGGCGGGCGAGGTCAAGGGCAAGACGGAGCAGGATGCGCTCATCGCCTACCTGCAAGTCATGGGCCGTGCGCTCAAGTAAGCAAAGGAGATATCCCATGGACATCACCACCATGCGCATCGTCGCCACCCTGGCATCGATGGCCTGCTTCATTGGCATCTGGGTCTGGGCCTACCGAGGCCGCAACAAGGCCCGGTTCGACGAGGCAGCCCAGCTGCCTTTCGAGACAGATTGACCTTCACCAGAACGAGAACACCCCATGAGTGACTTCACCAGCAATTTCTGGTCGGTCTTTGTGACCACGCTGACCCTGGTCGGCATCATCGCCTGCGGCATCCTGCTTTGGATGGCGGGCCGCAAGAAGGTGGTGGCCACCTCCGACAACACCACCGGCCACGTTTGGGATGAGGACCTGGTCGAGATGAACAACCCCCTGCCGCGCTGGTGGGTGTGGCTGTTTGTCATCACCATCGTCTTTGGTCTGGGCTACCTGGCCGCCTATCCAGGCCTGGGCAGCTTCACCGGCAAGCTCAACTGGACGCAGAAGGGCGAGTACGAAGCCGAAATGGCCAAGGCCAAGACGGAGCTGGAGCCGCTATACGCACGCTTTGCCTCCATGAAGCCTGAAGACGTAGCCGCCGACCCCCAGGCCCACGCGATAGGCGAGCGTTTGTTCATGAACAACTGCGCACAGTGCCACGGCTCGGATGCGCGAGGCAGCAAGGGCTTTCCAAACCTGACGGACAACGACTGGCTGCACGGCGGCACGCCCGAGAAGATCCGCGAGACGCTGGAGAAGGGCCGCATCGGCAACATGCCTCCCATGGCAGCCGCAGTGGGCTCCCCGGAAGACGTGCGTAACCTGTCGCACTACGTGCTGAGCCTGTCGGGCAGCCCCCATGACTCGCTGCGCGCATCGCTGGGCAAGGCCAAGTTTGCTGCCTGCGCAGCCTGCCACGGCATGGACGGCAAGGGCAACCAGGCGCTGGGCGCGCCTAACCTGACCGATGACATCTGGCTGCATGGCTGGGGCGAGGCCGCCATCACCGCCATGATCAACAACGGCAAGGTCAACCAGATGCCTGCACAGGCCGAAAAGTTGACCGAGGCGCAGATCGGCGTACTCTCTGCCTATGTGTGGGGCCTGTCGAACAAGCAGGTGGCTGCACGCTGACCTGGCTGCCGGGCGGTGCGTGAGACGCACTGCCCGGGTTTCCGTTTGAAGGCACCCCTTTTACGCCTTAATTCCGTTCACAAAGCGACACCATGAGCACACCCAGCGAGCCGGCTCGCAAGGTCATCCCGATTACGCCAGTCGCGGCAGATGCGTCGTCTGCGGGCGAGATCATCTCGCTGTACGAAGCGCAAAAGAAGATCTACCCGCGTTCCATCAGCGGCCTGTTTGCGCGCTGGCGCTGGGGCATGGTGTTTCTTACGCAGCTGGTGTTTTACGGGTTGCCGTGGTTTGAGTGGGGCCAGCGCCAGATGGTGCTGTTTGACCTGGGGGCTCGCAGGTTCTACATCTTTGGTCTGGTGCTGTATCCGCAGGATTTCATCTACCTCACCGGCCTTCTGATCATTTCGGCGTTGTCACTGTTCCTGTTCACCGCAGTGGCCGGGCGTCTGTGGTGTGGCTTTGCGTGCCCGCAGACGGTGTACACCGAAATGTTCATGTGGATCGAGCACAAGATCGAAGGCGATCGCAGTGCCCGGCTCCGCCTGGACAACGGCCCCTGGACGTTCGAGAAGATCCGCAAGAAGTTTTTCAAGCAAGTGGTGTGGATCGCGGTGGCCCTGTGGACCGGGTTCACTTTTGTGGGGTACTTCGTCCCCATTCGCGAGCTGGGCAGCGAGCTGCTGGCGTTCCAGGGCAGCTGGCAGATTTTCTGGGTGCTGTTCTACGGTTTTGCCACCTATGGCAATGCGGGCTTCATGCGCGAGCAGGTCTGCAAGTACATGTGCCCTTATGCGCGTTTTCAAAGCGCGATGTTTGACAAGGACACTTTGATCGTTACCTACGACCCTGAACGTGGCGAGCAGCGTGGCCCACGCAAGAAGAACATCGACTACAAAGCCCAGGGCTTGGGTGACTGCATCGATTGCTCGCTGTGTGTGCAGGTCTGTCCCGTGGGCATCGACATCCGCAAGGGTTTGCAGTACGAATGCATCGGCTGCGGCTTGTGCGTGGACGCCTGCAATACCGTGATGGACAAGATGCAGTACCCGCGTGGGCTCATCCGCTATTCGACCCAGAACGGCGTTGCCAAGCACTGGACGCAGTCGCAGATGTTGCGCCGCGTGCTGCGCCCCCGCGTGCTGATCTACAGCGCCGTGCTGGTAAGCCTTTGCGTGGCCATGTTGGCCAGCCTGGTGGTGCGCACACCGCTGAAGGTGGATGTGGTGCGGGACCGCGCTGCGCTCTCGCGCATCGTGGCGGGTGGCAAGCTGGAGAACATTTACCGGCTGCAGATCATGAATGCCACCGAGGGCGAGCAGCGTTATCGCATCAGTGCGCGGGGCCTGGAGGGTCTCGAAGTGGCTTCCGAGGCTGAAGTGGACATTGGCGCGGCAGAGTCTCGCTGGGTGGCCGTGCGTTTGCAGATTCCCTATGGTTCCGCTACGCCCGGGTCGCATGCCGTTCAGTTTGATGTGCAGGCCGTAGGAGCAGCGGCCCATGTCACGGAGAAATCCGTGTTCCTTGTACCGCGCTGAGCGGTATTCCGGTGGGGCCCTTCGGGGCCGCACTTTGACCGATATTGTTGAGGAGTAAAGCACCATGTCTTCAAACCCTGCCATTGCAACCCAGGCGGTAACCGTACCCTGGTGGAAGTTTGGCCATGTGTGGCTGGTGATTGCCGGGCCTCTGATCGTGATCGTGGCGGGCTTTGTGACGCTGTGGCTAGCGATTTCGCGGCCCGACCCCGTGGTGGCGGAGGACTACTACCGCCAAGGCATCGAAATCAACAAGACACTGGTGGCGCCGGAAAAGAGTCTGGCGCCGGCCCTCAAGGCCCGCAACCATGCGGCCACCCCTGTGCAAGACCAACCACGCTGAAACCCCAGGGTCGCACACCCTGGCGACCCCGGCAGCACCAGGAGACAGAACCTATATGTGGACGCAACGCCTGATGTGGATTGCATGGCCCGCCTTTTTGATGGCGGGTGTGCTGGAGATGCTGGTTTTTGCCATGGTGGACCCCCAGGACCTGCACTGGTTCGGGCAGCCTCTGGCGCTGTCGAGGCAGGGGGTGTACACCCTCGCATTTTTTGTGTTCTGGGCCATCACCATGGCCACCAGCGCATTGACCACGCTACTGTCCATGTCCCCGTTTGAGGTCAACCGCTGTCCCGTGCCCGACGGGGAGCGCCCTGACGATTGCCGCAAGACATCGTCGTCTTGCTCCTGAGCCTTTTTCGCCGGTTCATGCGGGCATGCGCTGCATGCCGTTTTAGAAGGGACCGTAGGGCTTTTGTACCGCCCAGACCCTCAGCCGACGAGGGGCCGTACTCAGTGGCAGGTCTGCTGGCTGTTCACAATGCGTCGCAGGGCATCGGTGTCAAGGATGCGCACATGGCGCTGTTTGACTTCCACGATGCCTTCTTCCACAAATTTGGAGAAGGTGCGGCTCACTGTTTCAAGTTTGAGGCCCAGGTAGCTGCCGATCTCTTCGCGCGTCATGCGCAACACCAGTTCTGATTGCGAGAAGCCCCGTGCATGCAGGCGCTGCACCAGGTTGAGCAAGAAGGCCGCCAGGCGCTCCTCGGCACGCATGCTGCCCAGCAGCAGCATCACACCATGTTCGCGCACGATCTCGCGGCTCATGATCTTGTGCACGTGGTGCTGCAGGGCCGTGACTTCGCGGGACAGTTCTTCGATGCGGTCGAAAGGCATGACGCAGACCTCGGCATCTTCCAGGGCCACCGCGTCACAGGTGTGGTGGTCATTCACGATGCCGTCCAGCCCGATGATCTCCCCCGCCATCTGAAAGCCCGTGACCTGGTCGCGACCGTCTTCGGTGGCCACACAGGTCTTGAAAAAACCGGTGCGGATGGCGTACAAGGACGTGAAGGACTCGCCATTGCGAAACAGCGTGCCGCCGCGCTTGACCTTGCGGCGGACAGCAACGACCTCGTCAATGCGCTGCAGTTGCTCTTCGTTCAAGCCCACGGGCATGCACAGCTCGCGGAGGTTGCAGTTGGAGCAGGCGACTTTGATGGTGAGCGGGTTCATAGACACATGGGCTTGGGTTAGCGGTCAAGCATATCGCGCTTGCCGTACACGAACCTGAATACAGAGCGCGGGCAAGCGGCTGACCTTCATCAAATTGTCGCCGTATCGCTTGCGGGTTCACTTGATGCAGGTCAAGGACATGTCCCAGAGCCTACGGCACAGTCAAGGTGTACGCAAGGAAATTTCCCCATGACTGCTGTTTCGCCAGACCTTCTGCGCCGCTTTGACGTGCCAGGGCCCCGCTATACATCCTATCCAACGGCCGACCGTTTCGTGGAGGCGTTTGGTCAGGAAGACTATGTGCTGGCGCTGCAACAGCGCCGCTCGGGCACGCTGGCCAAGGCCATGCCGCTGTCCCTGTACGTGCACATCCCGTTTTGCGAATCCCTGTGCTACTACTGCGCCTGCAACAAGATCATCACCAAGCACCATGACCGCGCCGAGGTCTACTTGCGCTACTTGAGCCGCGAGATCGACCTGCACACGGCGCACTGTGGCGTAGGACAGGTGGTGAGTCAACTGCACCTGGGGGGAGGCACACCCACCTTCCTCTCCGATGCGGGCCTGCGGGAGCTGATGGCCATGCTCAAGCGCAGCTTCACGCTGGCGCCTGGGGGGGAATACTCGATCGAGGTGGACCCTCGCACCGTCAATGCAGAGCGTCTTGCACTGTTGGCTGAACTGGGTTTTAACCGGCTGAGTTTTGGCGTGCAGGACTTTGATGCCGAAGTGCAGAAGGCTGTGCACCGCATCCAGCCTGCCGAACAGGTGTTTGCGCTGGTTGAGTCTGCGCGTTCGTTGGGCTTTGACTCGGTGAACGTGGATCTGATCTACGGCCTGCCGCGCCAGACGCCCGAGTCTTTTGACCGCACGCTGGCCCAGGTGGCGCAACTGCGGCCTGACCGCATCGCCCTGTATGCCTATGCGCACCTGCCAGAGCGTTTCAAGCCACAGCGTCGCATCATCTCTGCGGAGTTGCCCACGGGCGGGAGCAAGCTCTCCATGTTGTCGCGCTCGCTCGATGCCTTCATGGATGCTGGCTACGTGTACGTGGGCATGGACCACTTTGCGCTGCCCACCGACGCCCTGGCCGTGGCCAAGCGCCAGGGGCGCCTGCACCGCAATTTCCAGGGCTACAGCACGCAGCCGGACTGCGATTTGATCGGCCTGGGCGTATCGGCCATTGGCCGTGTGGGGGCAACCTACAGCCAGAACTCCAAGACGCTGGATGAGTACTACGACTTTCTGGACCAGGGGCGGTTGCCCGTGGTGCGGGGGCTGGCGCTCACGCGCGACGACCTGGTGCGCCGTGCGGCCATCATGGCCCTGATGTGCCAGGGGGAACTGCTGTTCGAGCCGATGGAGCAGGCATGGCTGATCGACTTCCGCCAGTATTTCGCGGCGGAGTTGGCCCAATTGGAGGGCATGCAGGAGCAAGGGCTGGTGCGCGTTGGGCCAGAGGGCATTGAAGTGACTGCGACCGGTTGGTTCTTCGTGCGGGGCATCGCCATGGTTTTTGACCGCTATCTGCAGGCAGACCGCAACCGCGCCCGGTTTTCGCGCATCATCTGATACCTATGCTTGCCACGGTCGGCTGGACTGCTCTGCTCATGGGACTCGCTGGCGGGTCCCACTGCCTGGCCATGTGCTCCGCGCCCTGTGGAGCGCTCGTGGGGCAGGGCGGCGCGCCACTGGCGGAGGGCAGTGCCGAGCGGGTGGTGCGCTGGGCGCCGCGTGGCGGCGTACTGCAGCGCACCGTGGCCTTTCATGCGGGGCGCCTGGTGGGCTATGCCAGCGCCGGGGCACTGGCAGCCATGGCCATGGACAGTCTGGCATGGCTGACCCAGCAGACCACTGCGTTGCGTCCCGCCTGGACGCTGATGCACGTGGCAGTGATGGCCTGGGGGCTCATGATGATGGTGCAGTCGCGCCAGCCCGCCTGGGTGGAACAGGCTGGCCGCTCCGTGTGGGCGCGTGTTCGACCGCTGGTCGGAGCGCCAGGCGGCGTGATGGCGGCGGGGGTCCTGTGGGCCCTGATGCCTTGCGGGTTGCTCTACTCGGCCCTGTTGGTCGCGGCGCTCAGTGGAGGGCCACTGGAGGGGGCCCTGACCATGGCCCTGTTTGCCGTGGGCAGCGGGGTCTGGCTGGTGGGCGGCCCCTGGGCTTGGAGCAGCCTTCGCAATCGCCTGAATCTTGCGCGAGCTCAGTGGGGCACGAGGGCCGCAGGCGCCATGCTGTGCGCGGTCGCTGCCTGGGCATTGTGGATGGATCTCATTTACAAGCCATCGCTCTGGTGTCGCTGAGCGGGCGGCGCTGATTTGTCCTGTCACCCTTAATCGCCCGGTGGTTCCAAGCGGGGCGATGCCTCAGCCCAGGGGGCTGCAGTGCTCCAGTCAGGCCCGATTTCTGCCAAGTGTTGCCGGATCGCTGCGCGGTCTGCCGGTTCTTCGCCACGTCACTGGAACTGGTGATAATCTGCGTAACTATTGGTGGCATTGATGTCGCCATGTATCGTGCGCCTGACGTGAACTCATCCATCCTCATCGACATCAGCCAACTGCGTGTCGGCATGTACATCCAGCTCGACGTGGGCTGGATGCACCATCCGTTCCCGACCAGCAGTTTCCGGGTGGCGTCGTCGGAACAGATCGCCACCTTGCGCGAGCTGGGGTTGACCGAGGTACGTTACGTCCCCAAAAAGAGCGATCCAGAACTGCAGGAGCTGGTGCCTGCTGCCTGGAGCGTGCCCGAGATGACAGCCCCACCGCCCAACGGCCTGGATGCGCCCGGGCCTGGGACGGCCACTGTCGTGGACCCCGAGGCGCAGCGTCGCCGTGAGCTGCTGGAAGCACAAAACCGGGCCTTGGCCGCCTGCAATCAGCGTTTCTCAGAAGCCACCCGTCAGTACCAGTCCATGGAGCGCACGGTTTCCGAGCACCCCGACCAGGCCAGGGCCAAGGGGGAAGCGCTGGTTTCGGGGTGTGTTACCGAACTGCTGGAAAACGGCGACTCTGTCATTCGGCTGCTGTCCGAGGGCGTGGGCGAGCGCAACGGATTGCATCCGATCAATGTGATGGTGATTTCGCTGCTGCTGGGGCGATCCCTGGGCATGAAGAGCGAGGAGCTGCACGATCTGGGTGTGGCCGCATTGATCCACGACATCGGCAAGCTCAAGCTGCCGCCCAATCTGCGCCAGCCCACCCCGTCCATGATCCCGATGGAGCGCACACGCTACGAGACCCACGTGGCGGAATCCGTTGCCCTGGCCAAACGCATGGGGTTTGCGGATGCCGTGCTGACGGCCGTGGCGCGTCACCACGAAATGTGCGATGGCAGTGGTTTTCCGCAGCGTCTGAAGGGGCCCGATCTGGGGCGCATGAGCCAGGTCCTGGCGCTGGTCAACCAGTACGACCGTATGTGCAACCCGGCGATGGGGGTGACGGCGCTGACGCCCCACGAGGCGCTTTCCGTCATCTTTGCCCAGCTCAAGGCCCGTTTTGATTCGGTGGTCCTGGGGGCTTTCATTCGCATGATGGGGGTCTACCCGCCCGGTTCCATCGTGCAATTGGTCAATGACCGGTATGCCATCGTGGCCTCGGTCAACTCGTCGCGGCCGTTGCGGCCCAAGGTCATCGTGCACGACCCGCGCGTACCCAAGGATGAAGCGCCGATCCTGGATCTGGAAACTGTCCCTGAACTGGGCATACGGCGCAGCCTTAAGCCCGCACAACTGCCGCGTGACGCGCTGGACTACCTGTCACCCCGACAGCGGATCTGTTACTTTTTTGAGCGAGCGGTCAGTCCCGGCCCTGACGAGGCTGCGGCGTGAACGATCTCCAATCGCTCGGGTGGCTGGATGGCCTGCAGGAGGCCGTGTGGCTCCTGGATGAGGCCAGCCAACACATCCTGCAAGCCAACGCAGGCGCCGCGCGCCTCACCGGGTTGTCTGCCGCCGCCATGCGAGGGCGGTCTGTGCTGGACTTGGCCAGCACGCCCCAGGAGCTGGCGTTCTGGTCGGAGCCAGTCGATGTGATTGCGCAGGGCGTGACTGCCCATACCAGTTTGCTGCGTGCTGATGGCAGCTTGGTGCCGGTGCAACGTTGTGTCCGGCGTGTGCCTTGGGGGGAGGGTGGTAGTACGGTGCTGCTGCTGACCATGCTGGACCGCAGCCTCCAGGAGACCACTGAGCGTGAACTGGAGACACTGTTGTCCGAGCTGCGTGCCACGCTGGATTCTGCCGCTGATGGCATGCTGGTGTGTGGACTGGATCGCCGTGTGCGCGCATTCAACCAGCGTCTGGCCCAGCTGTGGAACCTGCCGCGCCAGTTGCTGGTGGAGCGCGACGATGCGGCGGTGTACGCCTTCATGGCGGACCAGGTGTCGGACCCCCGCTTCTATGCCGAGCGCCTGGCAGCCATCGACCGCGAACCCATGCAGGAGAGCACCGACATTGTCGAGCTGCGCAACGGCGTGGTGCTGGAGATGCGCACGGTGCCGCAGTTCAGCCAGGGCCGTGCGGTGGGCCGTGTGTATTCGTTCCGGGACATCACCCGGCAGACTGAGACACAAGCCAGCCTGCGCTTGGCCGCGCGCGTGTTTGAGTCCAGCCTGGATGCGATCTTCATCGCCGACAGTCAGCACCGCATCATGCGGATGAACCCCGGGTGTGAGCGGCTGGTCGGCCCTACGGCCAAGGGTTTTGAAGGCTGTGTGGCTGCCTCGCTTTTTGGAGGAGGCTCGGACGCCTCCTTCATGGAGCAGGTGCTGCAGGGCTGGGCCAAGGATGGCTTCTGGGAGGGGGAGTTGTGGCTGCCCCGTGACAACGGCGCTTACTGCGCGGTGCAGCTGTCGTGGGTGGCCCTGCGTGATGACGAAGGGCGGCTGGTGCAGAGCATCGGCTTCATGCGCGACCTGACGCTGCAGCATGCCGCGCAAAAGCGCATTGAAGAGCTGGCCTACAGCGACGCACTGACAGGTCTTCCCAACCGTTTGCTGCTCTCGCAACGCGTGGATACCGCCATCCAGGGGGCGCGCCAGAGCGACACCGGCTTTGCGATCCTGTTCCTGGACATGGACCGCTTCAAGATCATCAATGACTCCCTGGGCCACCCTTTTGGAGACCGGGTGCTGCAGCTGGTGGCTGAACGCCTGCAGACCTGCTTGCGGCAAACCGACATGCTGTGCCGTCTGGGCGGGGATGAATTTGTCATCTACCTGCATGGGGGGGATGCATCGGTGGCCGAAAGTGTGGCGCGCCGGATTCTGGACGACATGCTCAAGCCCTTCATGCTCGACAGCATGGGCTTCTCGATCCAGTGCAGTATCGGCATTGCGCTGTACCCGCAGGATGGCGCTACGTTGGACGACCTGATCAAGCAGTCCGACACCGCGATGTACCGGGTCAAGGAGCGTGGGCGCGGCAGCTACGGCTTTTACCAGCCGCAGATGAACGCCAACCTGCTCGCGCGCATGCAGATGGAGCACGCCATGCGCCAGGCGCTGGGTTTGCAGCGCATGGCCGTGCACTACCAGCCCCAGGTCAATATGGCGACCGGGCGCATCACCGGGGCCGAGGCGCTGCTGCGCTGGACGGACCCCGAGTTTGGCGCGGTATCCCCTGCAGTGTTCATTCCGCTGGCGGAAGAATCGGGCTACATCGTGACACTGGGCGCCTGGGTGATGGAGCAGGCGGTGCGCGAGGCCGCACTCTGGATGCACAGCGGCTCGCCCATCATGATTTCTGTGAACGTTTCAGCGCTGGAGTTTCGCCAGCCCGACTTTGTGGACCGCATCACGCGCCTCTTGGCGGTGCACCAGTTGCCACCCACCTTGCTGGAACTGGAGCTGACGGAAACCATCCTGCTGCAGGACGCGCAGGAGATGGAGCAGCGTCTGCGCGTGTTGGCGGACCTGGGCATCGGCCTGGCGATCGACGATTTCGGCACCGGCTATTCGAGCCTGGCCTATTTGAAAAAACTCCCCATCCACAAGCTCAAGATCGACCAGTCTTTTGTGCGTGGTCTGCCCGACGACGACGGCGACCGGGCCATTGTCAGCGCCATCATCAGCATGGGCCGTGCCATGCACATCGAAGTGGTGGCTGAAGGGGTGGAGACTGAAACCCAGCAGGCGGTGCTGCAGCAAATGCAGTGCGAGCACTACCAGGGCTTTTTGTGCGCGCCCGGGCTGCCGGCCGACCGGTTCCGCGCCCTGCTGAGCAAGCCCTTGCCGCTCAAGGCCCAGGGGCGCCACCGGCCTTTGAACACCTGACGCCGAGCGCGCAGATGTTGCGACGCGGCGGACTGCGGAGAGTCCGCCTCTGTATCGGCCTCAGGCGGCCGAAACGCCTTTCCACAGCATGTAAGCCGCCAGGCCAAACAGCAACGACGCAAACACGCGCTTGAGTTGCTTGACGGGCAGGTTGTGGGCCGCTTTGGCGCCTAGCGGGGCCGTCAGCACGCTACAGCTCGCAATCACGCCCAGTGCTGGCAGCCAGATGTAGCCCAGGGAGGCTGGAGGCAGGCCGCTCACGTTCTGTCCGCCAATGGCGTAGCCGATCACGTTGGCCAGCGCGATGGGAAACCCCAGCGCAGCGCTGGTGGCCACCGCGTTGTGGATGGGCACATTGCACCAGGTCATGAAGGGCACGCTGACAAATCCGCCGCCCGCGCCGACCAGGCCCGACAGAAATCCGATCACGCCGCCCGCCGCCACCTGACCCGCGCCACCCGGCATCTGGCGCGTGGGCGCAGGCTTCTTGTCCAGAAACATCTGCGTGGCCGAGAAGCTCACAAACAGTGCGAAGAAGATCGCCAGAAACGAGCCCTTGAGCAGCGCAAACACACCCAGGCTGGCGATGAACCCGCCCAGCACGATGCCAGGCGCCAGGCGCGTGACGATATCCCACCGCACTGCGCCGCGCCGGTGGTGGGCGCGCACGCTGGAGATGGAGGTGAACATGATGGTGGCCATGGAGGTGGCAATCGCCATCTTCACCGCCAAGTCGGGGGACACCTGACGCGCGCCCAGGATGTAGGTCAGGAACGGCACCAGCAGCATGCCCCCGCCGATGCCCAGGAGTCCCGCGAGAAAGCCTGTGGCCAGGCCGAGCACACCGAGTTCAACAATCAGCAGGGGATCGAGCATGGCGGGATGTCAGTCAAGAAAGCACCACAGAGCACGCGGGGAGCCGCGAGAAAATGCCCTGTCACGGAAGCACCAGCGGGTGCTTGCGATAACAGGGCATGGGGAAGAGGGTGTCTGCGAATGCCACCGAACTCTCATCCTGAACCGGGGGTTCAGGTGGGCGAGGGCAGCCTGGCGTTGGGTTCATCTGACGCGAGATGATCACGCTCACCGGACGATGTACCAAGCCCGAGCTCAATGAGCATTGGTTCAAGGAAATATAAAGCCCGACAGCTTCGCAGACCCGTCCATTGTAGGTGCTGCCAGCGGACGCTGTGCGCTCGGGGGCATGTAAAGCCCGCAAGCGGCTGTGACGAACGGGTAAGAGGACGGGTGTAGCTCAGCACACCCACAACACGCAGGCGTCTAGAGCAGGCGCCCGTCATCGCCCAAAGCGTCGTCCAGGCGCTGGACCAGGCTTTGCAGGCGCTGCTGGTCGGTATCTGGCAACAGGCTTTCCTGGTGTCCCGCCATGGGTACGTTGGGGCTGGGGCTTGCGGGCGGGGTGGCCACTGGCTGGGTTGCGGCCGCAAGGTCTGCCGCTTCGCGGTCGGCGATCTCGAAAGCCAGGTTCAGGGCCGCCAGCACGGCGATGCGCTCGCGTGCGCGGACCTTGCCTGCATCGCGGATGCGCGTCATGGCGGTGTCCACGCGTTCCACGGCGTCGAGCAGGCGACTTTCGTGGCCCTCGGGGCAGGACAGCAGATAGCTTTGCTGCAGGATCTGCACCTCGATTTGCTTCATTCGGCTTCTTTCGTGAGCGGCGCGGCAGCGGGCAGGCGTTCGAGCAGGGCATCCACCCGGGCGCGTGCGGCGCTCAAGCGGGATTTGAGCGAATCGCGCTCCTGCGTCAGTGCCGCAACTTGATCAGCCAACAGGGCGTTGGTGCGCTGCAACTCTGCATGTCGCAGCAGCAGGCGTTCCACGCGCTCGGCGATCTGGTCGGTGGGGGACGGTATTGCCATACAGCCCCGGATTGTAGGCTGTGTGGCACCGAGCGGACCTTGGCCCCGTTCTGCAGTGGTGTGCAACACGCAACACAGAAGAGCTCACCGCGCATCACTGGCCGCGCGGGTGTTCTGATGGGTTGTTTACCTGTTCTGCCGCAAAAAGGACGCTTGTAAACGGTCGTAAAATCCCGCTGTTGGTGCTCGCGGCGTGGTTCACATGCCGCAGTTCAACGGGAAGCAGGGAGGCGCCGTACCACCGGTACCCGCCCAGCCTGCGCTGCCCCCGCAACGGTCAGCGGACGAATCACCCGATTCTCTCTCCATCCATAAGCCACTGGGCGCCTTGAACAAGCGCCTGGGAAGGCATTGGGGGGGTGTTCCGCCAGCCCGGATACCGGCCAACACGGTGGCTGCGTGCGCCCTTTTTTGGCGCTGCGCGGCTGTATCACCCACATGCTGGCGGGAGGCCGGCCCGGGTTGTTTGTTGACCTTGATCCCCATGAAAATCCGTACCCTTCGTGCGCGCCCTGTGGCGACGTTGCGCCTGCCCGCCCCACGCCTGGCACTGCTGTCACTGTTGGCTGGCAGCGCCTGCGCCGCTTTCGCACAGACCGCCCCGGCCACCGGCGAGCTGCTGGCGCAAAACCTGCGCGCACCGTCGTTGTCTGAAACGGTGGTGGCAGCCACGCGCACCCCGCAGCCGCTGGCCGACCTGGTGGCCGACATCTCCATCGTGGACCGCGAAACCATCGAAAGCAGTGGCGCCACCGGTCTGGCCGACTTGCTGGCCCGTCTGCCCGGTGTGGAGTTCTCGCGCAACGGTGGCCCTGGCACCACCACTGGCGTGTTTCTGCGCGGCGCGGAATCGCGCTTTACTGCGGTGTACATCGATGGGGTGCGCATCGACTCGCAATCCACCGGTGGCGCGCCCTGGGAGAGCATTCCGCTGGGCCTCATCGACCGCATTGAAGTGCTGCGCGGTCCGGCGGGTGCTGTCTATGGCTCGGACGCCCTGGGCGGCGTGGTGCAGATCTTCACCAAGCGCGGTGAAAACGGCACGGCGCCTTACGTGGGCGTGGGCGTTGGCAGCCACAACACCACCAAGCTCGAGGCAGGGATCAGTGGTGCCAGCGGCACGCTGGACTACGCCCTGGGACTGGCGCGTGATGACAGCAAGGGCTTCAACGCGCGCCCCATCGTTGGACAGAACCCCGACCGTGACGGCTACCGCAGCACGGCAGGCCACGCGCGGGTAGGCCTGCAGGTGAACGCAGTGCATCGCCTCGAAGGCACCCTCATGCTGAACGACACCAACAGCGGCTACGACAGCGGCCTGGGCAAGGACGACCGCAACCTGCACACCATGCACGCGTTGGGCCTCAACTGGATCGCGCAGTGGAGCAGTGCCTACAAGACGCGCTTTTCCATCACCGACTCGCGCGACGAATACGAAACCCGCCCCTCGCCGTACCTGAGCGACACGCGCCTGCGTGGCTACTACTTCCAGAACGAATGGCGCCAGGGAGCGCACCTGGTCACGGCGGCCCTGGAGCGCCGTGAAGATCGGCTGGAGAACAAACCCATCGACGCCAAACGCTCGCAAGACGCGCTGGCGCTGGGCTACGGCTACAACGCTGCAGGCCACACGGTGCAGCTCAATCTGCGTCACGACTCGGACAGCGAGTTCGGTGGCAAGAGCACTGGCAGCGTGGCCTACGGCTACGCCATCACCCCGCAGTGGCGCGCCACGGCGTCGGTGGGCACGGCCTTCCGTGCGCCCACGCTGTACCACCGCTTCAGCGAATATGGCGTGGCCACGCTGCGCCCCGAAAGCAGCCGCAATGCCGAAGTGGCGCTGCGCTACGCCCAGGGCAACAGCACCTTCTCGGCCACACTGTTCCGCAACCGCGTGAGCAATCTGATCTCCTTTGGTGGCGCGGGCACCTGTGCCTCCAGTTTTGGTTGCTATGCCAACACCGCCCGGGCCGAATACAAGGGCGTGACCTTTGCCGGTTCGCACCGGGTGGGCGACGTGCAGTTGCACGGCTCCATCGACCTGCAGCGCCCGCGCGACCTGGACACCGGCAAGCAGCTGGCACGCCGCGCCAAGCAGCACGCCACCTTTGGCGCCGACACGCGCCTGGCAGGCTGGACCGTGGGCGCCGAAGTGCAGGCCTCGGGCCGCCGCTTCGACACCGTGGCCAACACCAACGTGCTGGGCGGCTACACGCTGGTCAACCTGTATGCCAGCACCCGCCTTGCGCGCGACTACACGCTGCTGGCCCGCATCGATAACCTGGCCGACAAGGACTACCAACTGGCCCGCACCTACGCCACCGCAGGCCGTACGGTCTACGTCGGTGTGAAGTGGGCGCCGCAGTGACCCTGGCGACGACCACCGCTGCCCGCTGCCCGGCGCTGCTGATCGCGGCCCCGGCCTCCGGGCAGGGCAAGACCACCGTCACCGCCGCCCTGGCACGCCTGCATGCGCGCCAGGGGCGGCGTGTGCGGGTGTTCAAGTGCGGGCCGGACTTTCTGGACCCGCACTGGCATCAGCTGGCCAGCGGCGCACCCGTGCACCAGCTCGACCTGTGGATGAATGGCGCGGCCGACTGCGCGCAGCGCCTGCACGATGCTGCGCGTGATTCGGACCTGATCCTTATCGAAGGCGTGATGGGTCTGTTTGACGGCAGCCCCAGCGCGGCCGACCTGGCCCGGCACTTTGGGATGCCGGTGCTGGCGGTGGTCGATGCCTCGGCCATGGCGGGCACCTTTGGCGCGCTTGCCTATGGCCTGCGCCACTACCGGCCGGGCTTGCCCTGGGCCGGTGTGCTGGCCAACCGTGTGGGCAGCGCGCGCCATGCCGACATGCTGCGGGACGGCCTGCACGATGCCGATGACTGGATGGGTGCGCTGATGCGGGTGCAGCCCGGCAACGCTCCGGCAACTGCCAAGGCCGGTGCCGCACTGCTGCCCGAACGCCACCTGGGCCTCGTGGCCGCGCACGAGCTGGACGACAGCCTCCAGCGGCTGGATGCAGCGGCCGATGCGCTGGCCGCCACGCCGCTGGGCCAGATGACGCTGGAAGATCTGCAGGGCTGGGCCGTGGACTTCCCTGCGCCCGCGTCGAAGATTGCAGTGCCTGCGCTGCTCGCAGGCCGCACAGTGGCTGTGGGGCGCGATGCGGCTTTCTGCTTCGTCTACGCCGCCAACGTGCAGTGCCTGGAGCAGATGGGCGCGCGCGTGGTGTTCTTCTCGCCGCTGCACGATGCCGCATTGCCTGATTGCGACGCCGTGTGGCTGCCCGGCGGCTACCCCGAGCTGCACACTGCGCAGATCGCGGCCAACACCACCATGCAGGCCAGCCTGCGCGCCCATGCGGAGGCGGGCAAGCCGCTGTGGGCCGAGTGTGGCGGCATGATGGCGCTGTTTGAATCCATCACCCTCGCGGACGGCAGCACGGCCCCGCTGTGGGGCCTGCTGCCCGGCCGCGTGACCATGCAAAAGCGCCTGGCAGCGCTGGGGCCGCAGCACCTGACGGTGGCTGCGCACACCCTGCGCGGCCACACCTTTCACTATTCGACCAGCGCCAGCAGCGCCCCCGTGGTGGCCCGCACGGCGCGCCCCCACGAGGCCGTGGCGCCCGACGCGGGCGAAGCGCTGTACCAGCAAGGCAGCATCCATGCCAGCTACTTCCATGCGTGGTTCCCGTCCAGCCCCGAGGCGGTGGCGCACCTGCTGGGCGGTGGGGGCAACGCATGACTTCGGCCCCGCATTCCATCACCACCGAGCTGATCCTGGGTGGCCAGAAGAGCGGCAAATCCCGCCGCGCCGAACTGCTGGCGCGCGACTGGCTGGCGCAGTCTGCCGACCACCGCGCCGTGCTGATCGCCACCGGCCAGGCCTGGGACGACGAGATGCGCGAGCGCATCGCCCGCCACCAGCACGACCGCGCCGAGCGTGTGCCCGGCCTACAGACGGTGGAAGAGCCGCGCGACGTGGCTGCGGCCCTCACGCGGCTGAGCACGCCGCACACCCTGGTGGTGGTGGACTGCCTCACGCTGTGGCTGACCCAGTGGACCATGCCGCTGGGGTTCGAAACCATGAATTCACAGCAAAAACAGGCGCAAGCGCTAGAGTGGCATGCCCAAGCTGCTATGTTTTTGGAAGCGATTCGGCAATCCCCCGGGCCCGTTGTTCTGGTGGGCAACGAAATAGGCCTGGGGGTCATCCCGATGGGGCGCGAAGTGCGCGCCTTTGTGGATGCGCTGGGCACCCTCAACCAGCAGGTGGCGCAGGTCTGCCCCCGCGTTACGCTCATGGCCGCAGGCCTGCCTCTCAAACTGAAATGAATCTCCCCCTGAGTCGCTTCGCGCCTTCCCCCTCTCTCGCTTCGCGGGAGGGGAACGCCGTCTGTGCGGCGGGGCGGCCCTTGCACGACGGCCCTGGTCTGGATCGCGCCAGTTTCGAGCGCGGTGGATTGCTCTGTGCGGCAACGAATTCACTGAGATAGAACTATGAAACCCACCCCCGTGCGCCGCATCCTCTGGGTGATCGCCATCCTCATCGTGCTGGGCCTGCTCATGGCCGGGCTGGCGCGGGCGCAGCCGGTGCAGGTCACCGACGACCGGGGCCGCGCGGTGACGCTGCCGCGCCCGCCACAGCGCATCGTGAGCCTGCTGCCTTCGCTCACCGAAACGATCTGCGCGCTGGACCAATGCCACCGCCTGGTGGGCGTGGACCGCTATTCCAACTGGCCCGAGTCCGTCACCCGCTTGCCGCAAGTGGGCGGTGGGCTGGACCCCAACATCGAGGCCATCGTGGCCCTGCGGCCCGACGTGGTGCTGATGGCCACATCGTCCCGCGCATCGGCCCGGCTGGAGCAGCTGGGCCTGGCTGTGGTGGCGCTGGAGCCCAAGACCCACGCCGACGTGCAGCGCGTGATGGGCAAGCTGGGCCAGGTGCTGGCCGTGCCCGATGCCCAGCGCGTCTGGCGCCATATCGACGCAGCGGTCGAGGCCGCCGCACAGTCCGTGCCGCCAGCGGCACGGGGCGTGCGCGTGTACTTCGAGGTGAACCGGGGGCCGTACGGGGCAGGGGCCTCGTCGTTCATTGGCGAGACGCTGACCCGGCTGGGCGCGCGCAACATCCTGCCCGCGTCGCTCGGGCCGTTTCCCAAGCTCAACCCCGAGTTTGTGGTGCGGGCCGACCCCGACCTCATCATGGTGGGCGCGCGCAGCGTGGAGGGCCTGACCGAGCGGCCGGGCTGGAGCAGCCTGCGCGCCCTGCGCGAGCAGCGGCTGTGCGTGTTCCCGCCCGAAGACGCCGATGTGCTGGTGCGGCCCGGCCCGCGCATGGCTGAAGGCGCGCGCATCATGGCCCGCTGCCTGGCCAGCAAGGCCGCGCCCGGTGCCAAGGCGCCTGCGGCGGTGCGCCCATGATGGGATCGGTGGTGCTGCGCGGTCGCTGGCTGGCGGGCCTGCTGCTGCTGGTCAGCGCGCTGATGGTGCCGCTGGGCACCGGCGTGGGCAGCGTGGGGCTGGAGAATCTGTGGCCCGCGCTGTGGGATCACAGCACCGACCCCGCCGGCCACGCCGCACGGGACATGGCCTGGCAGATCGTGTGGGAGATCCGGCTGCCACGCACGCTGGGCGCGTGGTGCGCCGGTGCGCTGCTGGGGTTGGCCGGTGCCGTGGCGCAGGGCCTGTTCCGCAACCCGCTGGCCGACCCGTACCTGCTGGGCAGCGCCTCGGGCGCCTCTCTGGGCGTGGCCACGGCGCTGGCGATGATGGGCGGCGCTGCGGGCATGGTGGGCAGCGCCAAGGGCGCGGCGGTGGCCATGGTGTTCTCGGGCCACTGGCTGGTGCGCCTGGGCCTGACCGGCGCGGCGTTTGCCGGGGCCGTGCTGGCGGTGCTGCTCACGCTCGCGCTGGCGCGCGGCGTGCAGCACACATTGCGCCTGCTGCTGGCCGGGGTCATCGTGGGCGTGGTGCTCGGCGCCTTCACCTCACTCATCCTGCTGCTGTCGCCCGATTCCTTGCAGGCCATGCAGGCGTTTTTGCTGGGCTCCACCGGCTTTGTGGGCTGGACCTCGTGTCTGCTGATGGCCGGGGTGTGGCTGCTGTGTGTGGTGGCCGCCTGGGCGCTGTCGCGGGTGCTGGATGGGCTGGCGCTGGGCGAATCCACGGCCCACAGCCTGGGCTTGCCGCTGGCACCGCTGCGCGCCGCGCTGGTGGCGGTGCTGGCCCTGGCCACCGGCACGGCCGTGGCGCAGACGGGGCTGATTGCTTTTGTGGGCCTGGCCGCGCCCCACCTGGTGCGGGCCGTGGTCAAGGTGCCGCACGGCCGCCTGATGGGGCTGGCCAGCCTGATGGGTGGTGTGCTGCTGGCCGGCGCAGACCTGCTGGCGCGGGGGCTCATCGCGCCGCAAGAGCTGCCCGTGGGCGTGCTCACCGCCGTGCTGGGTGGCGGCTACCTGCTGTGGCTGATGCACCGGCGCACCGGACCAGGAGGCGTGCTGTAAATGCGCAATGCTCCTGAAAACATAGCTGTCAGCGCAGAGGGAATCAGCGCCAGCATCGGAAAACACCCCATATTGCACGGCATCACGCTGCACCTGGCGGCGGGCCGCTGGACGAGCATCGTCGGCCCCAACGGCGCCGGCAAGTCCACGCTGCTGCGGGCGCTGGCGGGCCTGCTGCCTTGCACGGGCAGCGTGCAGTTGCTGGGCCGCCCGCTGGCCGCCTGGCACCGCAGCGACCGGGCGCGGGCGCTGTCGTGGCTGGGGCAGAACGAGGTGGCCGCTGATGACCTGCTGGTGTACGACGTGGCCATGCTGGGCCGCCTGCCGCACCAGCCCTGGCTGTCGCCCCCCAGCGAGGCCGACCACGCCGCCGTGGAGCAAGCCCTGCGCGCTACGCAGGCCTGGGACTGGCGCCACCGCGCGCTCTCGCAACTCTCCGGCGGCGAGCGCCAGCGCGTGTTGCTGGCCCGCGCGCTGGCCGTGCAGGCCCAGGTGCTGTTGATGGACGAGCCGTTGGCCAACCTGGACCCGCCCCACCAGTCCGACTGGCTGCTGCTGGTGCGCGAGCTGGTGGCCCAAGGCAAGACGGTGGTCAGCGTGCTGCACGAAGTCTCGTTTGCGCTGCAGGCGGACGATGTGGCTATCGTTGCAGCCGGCCGCCTGTGCCACCATGGCTCCACCCAGGACACGCACACCCACCGCGCGCTGGAGCAGGTGTTTGACGACCGCATTGCCATCCACCCGGTGGAGGGCCAGTGGCTGGCCTTACCCCGTTTGCTGCCCCGCCGCACCCCGGCGGAGCAATGACCTCTGATTGAAAGACAAGCTATGCAGATCGAAGCCGCCCCCACCGAAAAACGCTACGAGAAGGCCGAAGGCGAACGCCGGGGCCTCATCATCGTCAACACCGGCGACGGCAAGGGCAAAAGCACAGCCGCCTTTGGCTTGGCGCTGCGCGCCCATGGCCGGGGCAAGGCCGTGAAGATTTTCCAGTTCATGAAGGTGCCCACCGCGCGCTTTGGCGAGCACCGCATGTTCGAGCAGATCGGCCTGCCCATCGAGGGCCTGGGTGATGGCTTCAGCTGGAAGAGCAAGGACCTGGAGCACTCGGCCCAGCTCGCGCGCGACGGCTGGGAAAAGGCGCGCGCCGCCATCCTGTCGGGCGAGCATTTTCTGGTGGTGCTGGACGAGATCACCTATCCGCTGATCTACGGCTGGCTGCCGCTCGACGGCGTGCTGCAGACGCTGCGCGAGCGGCCCCGAGACGTGCACGTGTGCCTCACCGGCCGCCGCTGCCCGCCCGAGATCATCGAGCTGGCCGATACCGTGACCGAGATGCAGATGGTCAAGCACGCGTTCAAGGCTGGCATTCCTGCGCAGCGCGGCATTGAAGACTAGGGCCCGGCCCTCGTGTCCACCCCCTGGCTTTTCCTGCTGATGCCCACCTGGGCCTGGCCCGCTGCGGCCGTGGGCCTGGGCGTGCCGTTGCTGGCGCTGGCCATCGACTGGTGGCTGGGTGAGCCGCCAGCGCGCTGGCATCCGGTGGTGTGGATGGGCTCGGCCTTGCACCGGGGGGGCGAGTGGGTGGCCCCGCTACAGCCTGTGGCACGGGACTTTCGGCGTTTTTGGCTGGGGGCGCTAGTGTGGATTGCCCTGGCTGCTATTGTTTTGATAGTTTCCTGGTGGCTGCAGCATGCGGCCTTGATGCTGCTGGCCTGGCTGGCTGTGGTGATGCTGGCGTTTTTGCTCAAGCCCCTGCTGGCCTGGCGCATGCTGCACGACGAGGTGCTGGCGGTGGAGGTAGCGCTGGGCCAGTCACTGCCCGCCGGGCGCGCGCAACTGGCGCGCTTGGTGAGCCGGGACGTGAGCGCACTCACCGCCGTGCAGGTGCGCGAGTCGGCCATCGAGTCGCTGGCCGAGAACCTCAACGACTCGGTGGTGGCGCCGCTGTTCTGGTTTGCGCTGCTGGGCCTGCCCGGCGCTGCGCTGTACCGCTTTGCAAATACGGCCGATGCCATGTGGGGCTACCCCGGCATGCGCAGCGGGCGCTACTGGCAATGGGCGGGCAAGTGGGCGGCGCGGGCGGACGATGTGCTGTCGTGGGTGCCTGCGCGCATCACCGCCTTGTTGCTGGCCGTGGTGGCCAAGGGCCTGCCGTTTTCTGCCCTGGCCCGCCAGGCGCGCAAGACGCCATCCCCCAACAGCGGCTGGCCCATGGCGGCCATGGCGCTGGCGTTGAATGTGCGCCTGGCCAAGCCCGGTGTGTACACGCTGCACAGCAAGGGCCGCAGGGCGGGGCCGCTGGATACGCGGCGCGCTGCGCGTCTGGGCACGCAGGTGGTGCTGGCCATGGTGCCGGTGGTGGCGGCCTTGCAGCTTTTGGTGTTGGTGGTGGTTGCCTGGGCGCACACATGACGTCTCCCCGTTGTTCCTCCGCACCTGTGCATGGCGGCCCCGACGCTGCGGGCGTCCCTCTGTTTGATTTCTCGACCAACAGCAATGCCTGCGGGCCATGTCCCGAGGCGCTGCACGCCGTGCAGGCGGCCGACGCGACGCGTTACCCCGACCCGGCCTACACGGCGCTGCGCGAGGCCCTGGGCTCCTTCCACGGCGTATCGCCAGGGCGCATCGTGCTGGCGGCCAGTGCCAGCGAGTTCATCCACCGCATCACCGCGCTGGCCGCACAGCAGGGCGCGGTGCAGGTAGCCGTGCCGCCATACAGCTATGGCGACTACGCCCAGGCCGCGCAGGTGCGCGGGCTGGAGGTGCTGCGGGGCGGCGGCGCCGCAGCGGGCCTGCAATGGGCGTGCGAGCCCTCCAGCCCTCTGGGTGTGGAAGATCCCTCGTTGCGCGGTTGGCGACAAAGCGATGCCGACGTTGCCTGGCGTGTGCTCGACTGCGCGTATGTCCCCCTGCGGCTCGGCGCGGAGGGCGCATGGGCCGGCGCGCCGTCGCCGCTCATGCCTTCGGCCTGCTGGCAGCTCTGGACCCCCAACAAGGCCCTGGGGCTGACGGGTGTACGTGCCGCCTATGCGATTGCGCCGCCAGACTGTGAAGAGCAGGCGCTGGGGCTGACGGCCCTGGCGTCTTCCTGGCCTGTGGGCGCCCACGGCGTGGCACTGCTGCAGGCGTGGATGCAAGCCAGCGTGCAGCAATGGCTGGTGCACAGCCTGCGCACTCTGGGCGATTGGAAGGCGCGCCAGTTGGCCTTGTGCACCGACCTGGGCTGGGCTGTGCACGCGGGCAGCCTGGCCAACTATTTCTGCGTGCAGCCTGCTACCCACGCCTTGCAAAGCGATCTGGCTGCGCTGCGCGCCAGTGGCATCAAGCTGCGCGATGCGGCGTCATTCGGCCTGCCCGGCACCGTGCGCCTGGGGGTGCTGGCGCCCGCCGCGCAAGACGCGCTGCGGGCCGCATGGCAGGCCATCTTGGGCAATGCGGGCCGTACCATCCCGCATTCCATCGGATCGAGGGAGACCTTGTGAGAACCATCACCGTCAACCGCTACGTCACGCCGCTGCGTGAAGGTGGCTCCATGCCCGCCATCGTCGAGGGCGATGACCTGGGCACCTATGTGCTCAAGTTCCGTGGCGCAGGACAGGGCGTGCGCGCGCTGCTGGCCGAGATGATCGCGGGCGGCATCGCCCGTGCGCTGGGCCTGCCCGTGCCCGAGATCGTGCTAGCCCAGCTCGACCCCGCGCTGGCGCAGACCGAGCCCGACCCCGAGATCCAGGACCTGGTGCGCGCCAGCGGCGGCTTGAACGTGGGGCTGGACTACCTCTCGGGTGCGCTCAACTTCGACCCGGCGGTGGATGTGGTGTCGGATGACTTTGCCTCGCGCCTGGTGTGGTTCGACGCCCTGGTGGGCAATGTGGACCGCACCGCGCGCAACACCAATCTGCTGATGTGGCACCGCCAGCCCTGGCTCATCGACCATGGCGCCGCGCTGACCTTTCACCATGCGTGGAACGGCACGGTGGCGCAGCCCGCCAAGCCCTTTGCGCCGATTGCCGACCATGTGCTGCTGGCCCGCGCCACCCGGCTCGGTCAAGTGGATGTCGAACTGGCCGCGCGCCTCGCACCCGAGGTGGTGGCCGACATTCTGGCCGAGGTGCCCGACGAGTTCTTGTTGCTGGCCGGTGCCGACCACGAAGAAGGCCTGCTGACCGCCGCCGCCACCCACCGCCAGGCCTATGTGGACTATTTCTGCGCCCGCCTGGCTGGGCGCGCCACCTGGGTGAATGCGTTGAAGGAGGCCGTCGATGCACACGCCTGAGGTGTATGACTACGCCATCGTGCGCGTGGTGCCGCGCGTGGAGCGCGAGGAATTCATCAACGTGGGCGTGATCCTGTCGTGCCAGCGCACCGGCTTTTTGCAGGCTGCCATCGCGCTCGATGAAGCGCGGCTGCTGGCCATGGACCCGCATGCCGACATCGACACCGTGCGCCGCCACCTGGCCGCCATCGTGGCCATCTGTGCGGGCGACGAAGCCTGTGGCCCCATTGCCCGCCTGCCGTACCGCCAGCGCTTTCACTGGCTCACCGCCAAACGCAGCGCCATCATCCAGACCTCGCCCGTGCACACCGGCCGCTGCACCGATGCGGCGGCAGCACTCGAACACATCATGGACCGCATGGTCCGCCCATTGCCTTGACTGAAAACTCTGCTCCCACATTGGCCCGTTGTGTGATGGTGCTGGGTACCACCAGCGGCGCCGGCAAAAGCTGGCTCACCACGGCGCTGTGCCGCTACTACAGCAACCTGGGCCTCAAGGTGGCGCCGTTCAAGGCGCAGAACATGAGCAACAACGCGCGTGTGGTGTCGGGCCCTGCGGGTGTGATGGGTGAAATCGGCAGCGCCCAGTATTTCCAGGCCCTCGCGGCCCGTGCCGAGCCTGAGGTGCGCATGAACCCGCTGCTGCTCAAGCCCGAGGCCGACACGCACAGCCAGGTCGTGCTGATGGGGCAGGTGAGCGCCGAGCTGACGGCCATGCCCTGGCGCGGCCGCAGCGAAAAGGTGTGGCCGCAGATCGCCGCAGCGCTGGATGCACTGCGTGCCGAGAACGACGTGGTGGTGATCGAGGGCGCTGGTTCGCCCGCCGAAATCAACCTGCACGCGAGCGACATCGTGAACATGCGCGTGGCCCGCCATGCCGATGCGCGCTGCCTGCTGGTGACCGACATCGACCGGGGCGGCGCGTTCGCCCACCTGTACGGCACCTGGGCGCTGCTGCCCGAGGACGAGCGCGCGCTGATCCAAGGCTTTGTGCTCAACAAGTTTCGCGGCGATGCCAGCCTGCTGGCGCCTGCGCCGCAGATGCTGCAAGACCTCACGGGTGTGCCCACCGTGGCCACCATCCCCATGCAATGGCGCCATGGCCTGCCCGAGGAGGACGGCGTGTTTGATGACCGCACGTTGTCAGCGGGCGCGGTGCACACCACCGTGGCCGTCATCGCCTACCCGCGCATCAGCAACCTCGACGAGTTCCAGCCACTCAAGAACGTGCCCGGCGTGCGCCTGCTCTGGGCGCGCAGCCCGGCCGACCTGGCGGGCCTCAAGCCCACCGACTGGGTGGTGCTGCCGGGCTCCAAGGCCACCGCTGCCGACCTGGCCTGGCTGCGCGCGCAAGGGCTGGACCAGGCCATTGCCCAGCACGCGGGGCAGGGCGGCAGGGTGCTGGGCGTGTGTGGTGGCCTGCAGATGCTGGGCGAGGCGCTGATCGACACCGCAGGCATCGACGGCAATGCGCCGGGCCTGGGCCTGCTGCCGCTGGTCACCACCTTTGAGGTTGCCAAGACCGTGCAACGCACGCAGGCGCAGTTTGGGGCGGTGCAGGGCGCCTGGGCCGCGTTGGCCGGTGTGGCCGCCACCGGCTACGAAATCCACCACGGCCAGACGGCCCAGCACCCGGCCATGGCCGCTAAGGGCGATGTGGCGCGCGAGGTCATCCCTGGCATCGCCTGGCAGAACCCGGCGGGCAATGTGCTGGGGGTGTACCTGCACGGCCTGTTCGAGGACGCGGCGGTGCTGCACGCGCTGTTTGGCGCGCAGGTGCCCACGCTGGACAGCGTGTTTGACGGCCTTGCAGGCTTCCTGGGCAGCAGCTTTGCACCGGGCGTGCTGGATGCGCTGGTGGCGAGGTAGGAAGCCGGTCACCGTGCGTCTCAATGCCTCACACCCGTTCGCAGTGGCAGGCGAGGGTGGTGTACGGAAAGCGCACGGTGTCCTGCCCGCGCAGCGCGGGGTGTCGGGCTATCAAAGCCTCGATCTGGGCACGCACCTTGGCGCGTTCAGCATCTGGCAGGGCCGCGATAAAACTGATCGACATGAATCGGTCCACGATGACCTGCTGGGGCGGCCCCGCATGCTCGTGGGTCAGCCGGGTCTCGACCAATGGGCTGAAGCCGGGGTGCGGAAAGGGCTTGCGCCAGTCGCCCTTGTAGAAGCGCGGGGCATCGCCTCCGTAAGGCGTGATGATGGAGGTGAGTTCGGCCACCCAGTCCACCGATTCATCGCGCACGTTCCACACCAGGCCGAGCTTGCCGCCCGGGCGCAGCACGCGGTGAAATTCGTCCAGGGCGTCGCGGGTGGCAAACCAGTGGAAGGCCTGCGCACAGACCACGGCATCGAGTGTGCCGGAGGGCAGTGGAACGGCCTGCGCTGTGCCCGCCACGGCGCGCACCGTGGGCAGTTGCAGGGCGTCGATCTTGGCGCGCATCGCGTCCACGGGCTCCACGCCCACCACCGTGGCCCCAGTGGTTGCGAGCAGCGCGGTGAACTTGCCGGTGCCCGCGCCCACATCGGCTACCTCGCGGCCGGGGCCCAGGCCCAAGGCCTGTGCCAGCCAGGCCGACAGCGCCGCCGGGTAGTCCGGCCTGCCGCGCGCATAGGCCTGCGCCTCTTTTTCAAAACCTTGCTGTGCCGCTTTGTGCACGGCGTTCTTTGTGTTTTCCATCACCATGACCTCACCTTTCGTACTTCCATCCGTTGCTGACTTGCATGATGCCGCGTTGGCCAACCGCCTGCAGCACGTCATTGACCACAAGACCAAGCCCCTGGGCTCGCTGGGCCTGCTGGAGCGCCTGGCGCTGCGCCTGGGTGTGATCCTGGGCACCGAATCCCCTGTGCTGCACGCCCCCCAGATGCTGGTGTGCGCTGGTGACCACGGCCTGGCCGCGCGGGGTGTCTCGGCGTTCCCGAGCGATGTGACCTGGCAGATGGTGGAGAACTTTTTGGCGGGTGGCGCGGCCGTGAGCGTGCTGGCCCGCCAGCATGGCCTGGGCCTCACGGTGGTGGACTGTGGCGTGGCCAAGCCCATTGCTGCGCGCGATGCAGCACCCGGCCAGCCGCGCCTGTTGCTGCGCAAGGTGGCACCGGGTACGCAAGACGCCTCCGTCGGCCCGGCCATGAGCGCCGAGCAATGTGCACAGGCGCTGGCCAACGGGGTGGAGGTGGTGCGTGGGCTGCCGGGTAACGCCTTGCTGCTGGGCGAGATGGGCATTGCCAACACCTCGGTGGCATCGCTGCTGCTGGCGCGCCTGGCAGGGCTGCCGCTGGCCGAGGTGACGGGCGCGGGAACCGGGCTGGATGCCGCAGGCATCGAACGCAAGCGCGCGGTGTTGCAGCAGGCGCTGGACGCCAATGCCGGCGCCACCAGCCCGCTGGATGCCCTGGCCGCGCTGGGCGGCTATGAAGTGGCCACGCTGGTGGGCGCGGTGCTGCAGGCAGCGGCCGAGCGGCGCGTGATTGTGGTGGACGGTTTTATCACCAGCGCGGCCGTGCTGGTGGCCAGCCGCATCGCGCCGCAGGTGCTGCAGCGCTGTGTGTTCGCCCACCGCTCGGGCGAGCGGGGCCACAGCCTGATGCTGGAACAGATGCAGGCCGAGCCTCTGCTGGACCTGGGCTTGCGCTTGGGCGAGGGCTCGGGCGCGGCGCTGGCCTGGCCGTTGCTGCAATCGGCCTGTGCCGTGCTGCGCGAGATGGCGAGTTTTGAATCGGCCGGTGTGGCCACGCAGACGGCCTGAGTCGCCTTACTGGAAGAGATTTCAGCCCACCACAGTGCGGTTGCGGCCTTCTTCCTTGGCGCGGTAGAGGGCGGCATCGGCTCGGGAGAGCATGGCGTCCAGGGTTTCTTGTGGCCCGGTCCAGCTGGTCAGCCCGATGCTCACCTCGCAGTCCAGCGGGTGGCCCGTGGCCAGCGTGGCGTGGATGCGCTGGGCCACACCCAGGGCTGCCTCGGCGTCGGCTCCCGGCAGCAGCACCAGGAATTCCTCACCCCCATAGCGGCCCAGGCGGTCGGCGCGGCGCAGCACCTGGCGGGTGCGCTCGGCAAAGTGCACCAGCACCGCATCGCCATGCTGGTGGCCGCGTGTGTCGTTGACTGCTTTGAAGTTGTCCAGGTCCACCATCATGATGGACGGCCCGTTGCCGTAGCGCTGCGCGCGCTCCAGCTCGTCCGCGCAGCGTTGCAGCAAGGCTCGGCGGTTGAGGGCCTGGGTCAGCGAATCGTAGGTGGCCAGGTGTTCCAGCTCGGTGCGCAGGCGGTCCGTGGCCATCAGCACCGCGCCGATGGACAGCATCAGGACGGTGAGCGCATAGGCCCCGATGTACAGGGTCTGGAACAGCGATGGCTCCATCAGGTCATTGCCTGCATGCCCAGCCAGAATAGATCCCAGCCGCATCCCCAGCACCAGCATGTGCAGGCCCAGCATCACCTCCACCAGCCGTACTGGGAAGTTGCGCCCGCCGTGGCGCAGCATGAAGCGCAGTTGCGCGGCATACAACGCCCCCATCACCACGGTGAAAAACCCCACCCGCACCGCATAGTTGGGCCACCCGTAGGTCAGCCAGGCAAACACGACCGTGGTGCCCGCCATCACCCAGTTCCAGGTGCGCCAGGTGGCGGGCTGGCCCATGAACTGTCGCGTGCCCATGTAGTAGGTGACCGAGCCCAGCACCAGCAGCTGGTTGGCCAGCACCAGGCCCAGCCAGTCAGGGATGGCGCCGCGCGCGCCAAACAGCACGGTGGACAGCAGCCATAGCAGCGGCGCCGCTGCCCAGCCCCCCACACCGCGAATGCTGGGCGGGTAGTGCCGCCGCATGAACAGCAGCACCATGGCCATGACGGCAGACATGAAGCCCGCCAGGGCGATCATGGAGCGCGGGTCGAGGTTCGTCATGCGGCAGGCAGGAGAAGGGGGAGGAACGCGCTGACGTAATAAATTGTTTCAGATGCGAAGCCAGTATAGCCACGCACCTGAAAGGCAAAGCGCTGTTTCGGTGCATGGTTTGCCCGGGGTGGAGGCGGAGGCAGGACGGGTGTGGGCCGGTATGGGGCGGCAATCTGCGCCGTGTTGGTGCATTTTGTATGCAATGTGAATAAAACATTGTGTACAAAGTTGGCATGGGCTTTGCGTAGGGCATACCCCATGCAAAGCACCCACCCTGCGCCTACCCCCGCCGCCATCGAAATCATCGCGCTCACCAAGCGCTATGCCAGCGGCAAGCCTGCCGTGGATGCCATCAACCTGCGCATCGCCAATGGCAGCTACTGCTGCCTGCTGGGGCCCTCGGGCTGCGGCAAGAGCACCACCTTGCGCATGATTGCGGGGCACGAGTCGGTGACCAGCGGCGACATCCTGCTGGAGAACCGCAACATCACCGACCTGCCCGCCGCTGCGCGCGGCACGGCCATGATGTTCCAGAGCTTTGCGCTGTTCCCGCACCTCTCGGCGCTCGATAACGTGGCCTTCAGTCTCAAGATGAAAGGCGTGGCCAAGGCCGAGCGCCAGGCCAAGGCGCGCGACCTGCTGGAGCGCGTGGCGCTGGGCCATTTGGCCGAACGCAAACCGGCAGAACTCTCAGGCGGGCAGCAGCAGCGCGTGGCGCTGGCACGGGCTCTCATCACGCAGCCGCGCGTGCTGCTGCTGGATGAGCCACTGTCCGCCCTCGACCCCTTCCTGCGCATCCAGATGCGTGCCGAACTGCGCCGCTGGCAAAAGGAGCTGGGCCTGACCTTTATCCATGTGACCCACAGCCAGGAAGAGGCCATGGCCCTGGCCGACACCATGGTGGTGATGAACCACGGCGTGATCGAGCAGGTGGGCAGCCCGCACGAGGTCTATAACCGGCCCGCCAGCGAATTCGTGGCGCGCTTCATGGGTGGCCACAACGTGATTGACACGCCCGAAGGCAAGGTGGGAGTGCGCACCGACCACCTGCAGATTGCCCCCGCCAGTGCCGAGCTGACCTGGGGTGCCCAGCGCATGCAGGCCGTGGTGACCGATGTGGAGTACCAGGGCACTTATGTGCTGCTGGGCCTGCAAAAGCAGGGCGTGGCCTTGTCGGCCAACGCCACGGCGGCGTACTCGGTGATGGTGTCCGAGGCCGCGTTTGCCGCGCAGCCTTACCAGGTGGGGCAGGGCGTGCAACTGCATTGGACGCCCGACCAGGCGCACCCGCTGTCTGTGCCCACTCCCGCAATGGCCGTAGCCGCCTGACCGCCTCGCAACGCCTCCTCTTTTTTCACCCGTCCCCTTCCGCAACCCAAGGAGTTTTCCCATGTCCGATGCTTCCCGTGCTGATTCCCCTGTTGTTGTCCCTGAAGCCACTGGTGTGGCGCGCCGCTCGCTGCTCAAGGGCACGGCGGGCATCCTGGCCGCTGGCATGTTCCCGGCCGTGCATGCGCAAGAGAAGATCGTGCTGCGCTACCTGGGCACAGCGGTGAACCAGGACAAGGCGATTGCCGAGAAGTTCAAGGCCGACACCGGCATCGAGATCCAGTACGTGGCCGTGACCACGGACGACGTGACCAAGCGCGCCGTCACCGCGCCCAACAGCTTTGACCTGATCGACACCGAGTACTTCTCGCTCAAGAAGATCGTGCCCACGGGCAACCTCAAGGGCATCGATACCAAGAAGATCAAGAACGCCGACAAGATCACCACGCTGTTCACCACCGGCATGGTGGCGGGCAAGGCCGTGGGCGACCAGGGCACCGCGCCCAAGAAAGTGATCTACCTGGAAGGTGAGAAGTCCAAGAAATTCGCGACTGCGCCCACGCAGTTCATGAGCCTGATCCCCACCGTGTACAACGCCGACACCCTGGGCATCCGCCCCGACCTGATCAAGCGCCCCATCAACTCCTGGGCCGAGCTGCTCAACCCCGAGTTCAAGGGCAAGACCGCGATCCTGAATATTCCTTCGATCGGCATCATGGACGCCGCCATGGTGGTCGAGGCCATGGGCATCTACAAGTACCCCGACAAGGGCAACATGACCAAGAAGGAGATTGATCTCACGATCAAGACCCTGATCGAAGCCAAGAAGCAGGGCCAGTTCCGCGCGCTGTGGAAGGACTTCAACGAGTCGGTGAACCTGATGGCTTCGGGCGAAGTGGTGATCCAGTCGATGTGGAGCCCGGCCGTCACCGCCGTGCGCACCAAGGGCATCGCCTGCAACTTCCAGCCCTTGAAGGAAGGCTATCGCGCCTGGGCTGCAGGGTTTGGCCTGCCCGCCACGCTGAGCGGCCGCAAGCTCGATGGCGCTTACGAGTTCATCAACTGGTTCCTCGATGGCTGGGCCGGTGCCTACCTGAACCGCCAGGGCTACTACAGCGCTGTGCTGGAGACCGCCAAGTCCAAGATGGAAGCCTACGAGTGGGCCTACTGGATGGAAGGCAAGCCCGCCACGCAGGACATCAAGAGCCCCAATGGCGATGTGCTCGCCAAGGCCGGTGCAGTGCGCGACGGCGGCAGTTATGAGTCGCGCATGGGCGGCATCGCTTGCTGGAACGCGTTGATGGACGAGAACAACTACATGGTGCAGAAGTGGAACGAATTCGTCGCGGCATAGGAAGCTCCCCCTGAGGCGCTGCGCGCCTTCACCCCTCTCTCGAACCGCTGCGCGGTTCGGGAGGGGGACGCTCCCGGCGCGGCGGGGCGGCCCTTGCGCGGGAGCACTGGCATTGGGCCGCGACGGTTTCAACAGCTGGCTGCGAAGCACAGCCCGCTAGATATTTGATTGCAAACACCATGAGCACGACCACACAGTCCTTACCTGCTGCAGCTGTCCCCGGCCGCAGCATTGCCGCCTGGTGGCAGGCTGCGCCGTTCACGCTGGTGTTTGCGCTGTTTTTCCTGATTCCGCTGACGTTGATCGTGATGGTCAGCTTCTGGGACTTCAATGAGTACGAGTTGCTGCCGGGCTTCACGTTCAAGAACTACGTGTCCATCTTTGACGGCTGCAGTGACGTGTCCGACGGGCTGTGCGTCACGCTCAAGACGTATTGGTCCACGCTCAAGTTCAGTTTTCTGGTGTGGCTGATCACGCTGGTGATCGGCTTCACCGTGGCCTATTTTTTGGCCTTCCATGTGCGCTCTTCGGGCATGCAGACGCTGCTGTTCGTGCTGTGCACCATTCCGTTCTGGACATCGAACGTGATCCGCATGATCTCCTGGGTGCCGCTGCTGGGACGCAATGGGCTGGTCAACCAGACGCTGATGGGCATGAACCTCATCGAAACACCTGTGGAGTGGCTGCTGTTCTCGGACTTTTCGGTGGTGCTGGCCTTTGTGCACCTCTACACCATGTTCATGATCGTGCCCATCTTCAACAGCATGATGCGCATCGACCGCAGCCTCATCGAGGCCGCCAGCGACAGCGGTGCGAGTGGCTGGCAGACGCTGTGGAACGTGATCGTGCCGCTGTCGCGCACCGGCATCATCATCGGGTCCATCTTTGTGATCACCATCGTCATGGGCGACTTCGTCACCATCGGCGTGATGGGCGGCCAGCAGATCGCCTCCATCGGCAAGATCATCCAGGTGCAGACGTCCTACCTGCAGTTCCCGCTGGCGGCGGCCAATGCGGTGATTTTGCTGGCGGTGGTGCTGATGATCATCTGGGGCCTCACGCGCCTCGTCGATATCCGCAAGGAGCTGTGAGATGAAAGTGCGCGATTCCCGCCCCGCCAGCTTCTGGCCCCTGGCCATTGTCTTTGTGCTGTTCGTGCTGTTCATGTACGGGCCGATGTTCGTCATCTTCATCCTGAGCTTTCAGGGCCCCGACGGCGGGCTCACCTTTCCGATGCGCGGCGTATCGCTGCACTGGTTCGCCAAGCTGGCCGAAGGCCTGGGCGTGGTGGACATTGGCGCGGCGCTGTGGCGCTCGCTGGGCCTGGGCGTGGCCGTGATGCTGTGCACGGTGGTGCTGTCGGTGCTGGCCGGGCTGGCTTTCCGCAAGCGGCTGGCGGGCGGTAACACCTTGTTCTTCATCGTGGTGGCCAGCCTCATCATGCCGTCCATCATTGTGTCGCTGGGCATTGGGCTGGAGTTCCGGCTCATCGACAACGGCATCAAGGCCGCGCTGGAGTGGCTTGGGATGGAGGGCGCGCTGGAGGGCTACGGCACCTCGCTCGGCCTGTTCACCTCGGCCCTGGGCGCGCACCTCACATGGACGCTTCCGTTTGGCCTGCTCATCATGTTTGCCGTGTTCAACCGCTTCAACCCTGCGTATGAAGAAGCCGCACGCGACCTCGGGGCCACGCCCTGGCAGGGCTTTGCGCATGTGGTGCTGCCGCTGATTGCGCCGTCGGTGGTGGGCATCGGCATGTTCGGCTTCACGCTGAGCTGGGACGAGATTGCCCGCACCTCGCAAGCCATTGGCGATGTGAACACGCTGCCGCTGGAGTTGCAGGGACTGACCAGCACGGTGACCACGCCGTCCATCTATGCGCTGGGCACCGTCACCACCGTGGTGTCGTTCGCAGTGATGGGCGTGACGCTGCTGCTGGTGTGGGCACTGGGCCGCAGGCGCAAGGGCCGTTCGGGGTAAAACGGCACCCTTATGACGACCACCCTCCCCAAGCCCCGGCGCACGCGCGCTGCGGTCACCGAACCGCCCGTGCAGCCCGACACGACCGGCCAGCTCAGTGACAACGACATGTACGAGCGCATGGTGTCGGCCATCCTCGACCACCGGCTGCCGCCCGGCACCAAGCTGGTGGAAGACAAGCTGGCGGCTGCCTTTGGCGTGTCGCGCACACGGGTGCGGCCTGTGCTGGTGCGGCTGGCCAACGAGCAGGTGGTCACGCTCACACCCAACCGGGGCGCATCCATCGCCCAGCCCACGCCGCAGGAGGCGCTGGAAGTGTTCGAGGCCCGCCGCCTGCTGGAGCCGCGCCTGGTGGAGCTGTTCATTGCCAACGCCACCGACGCTGACATTGCCGCGCTGCGCACCTGCATCGACGACGAAGAGGCCGCGCGCGCCAGTGGCGACATGCGGCGTGCCATCCGCCTCTCGGGCGACTTTCACCTGCACATCGCGCAGGCGGCCGGGCACCAGACGCTGGGTCGCATCCTGCGCGAGCTGGTGTCGCGCACCTCGCTCATCCTGATGACCTACAGCCCCAGCCACGCCCAAACCCGCGAAGAGGCCACGGCCTGCGGCTGCCGCGAGCACCGCGCGCTGATCGACGCCATCCGCCTGCGCGACGCGCGCGAGGCGCCCCGGCTGATGCTGGCCCACCTGGCGCGGATCGAGTCGCAGCTGGAGTTCACGCCGCCTGCGGCAGAGGCGCCCGATCTGGCGCGGTTGCTGGGCGGGGTCTGACGGTTTTTTCACACGCTTGCCCATGCGCCAACTGCTCGTCATCAACCCCAACATGTCGGCCCATGTCAGTGCCTTGCTGCAGCGGCATGTGCAGGGGGCTGCGGGCTCGCATGTGGCGGTGCGCACGGCCACGGCCCGCTTTGGCGCACCGTACATCGCGTGCGAGGCGAGCTACGCCGTGGCAGCCCACGCCGCGCTCGATGTGTGGGCGCATGAGATCGCACAGCCGCAGACCGCGCCCGACGCGGTGCTGATCGGCTGCTTTGGCGACCCCGGCCTGATGGCGCTGCGCGAGAGCAGTCCGGTGCCCGTCACTGGCCTGGCCGAAGCGTCATTCATCGAGGCTGCGCGCCACGGCCGCTTTGCCATCGTCACCGGCGGCGAGCGCTGGGGCCCCATGCTGCAGCGGCTGGCCCAGGCGCTGGGCCACGCCCACGCACTGGCAGGCATTCACACCGTGGCGCCCACCGGTGCCCAACTGGCTGCCGACCCCGAGGCGGCCCGCGCATTGCTGGCCCAGGCCTGCAGGGACGTGGTGCGCCAGATGGGGGTGCAGGCCGTCATTCTGGGTGGCGCCGGGCTGGCAGGCATGGCTGCCGCCGTGCAGCCGCAGGTGTCGGTGCCCGTGATCGACAGCGTGGTCGCCGGCGCCACCTGGGCGCTGCGCGCGCACCCCGTGCCGCCGGAGCGCAAGGTGGCGGGGTTTGATGTGGCGTGGGCGGGGGTGTCGAGGGAGATGGCGGCTTTGGGGCTGGCAGGGGTGGTTTGACTGCACCAAGGGGGAGGTTTAGTATTACGTTTGTAATTACTTGAATGCATGCCATGCACACCCTCAAACTCACCCAGGTCGGTAACTCCGTCGGCGCTATTTTTCCGAAGGAACTGTTGGCGCGATTGCAGTTGGAGAAAGGCGATGAGCTGTATGTGACGGAGTCGCCCGACGGCTTGCGCATCACGACGCATAACCCTGAATTTGAAGCCCAGATGCGGGTGGCGCGCGAGATCATGAAAGAGCGCCGCGCTGTCTTGCACGAGCTGGCCAAATGAGTCAGTGGGTCTGGCTGGACCGTGCCGTAATCGTCGCCATCCATGAAATGCAATTGGCTGAGCACGGTGGCGGTGCGGGTGTGCGGGACGCTGGTTTGCTCGATTCAGCATTGGGCAAACCGCTGCATCTGAGCCACTACGGCGAGCCTCCGCCAGATGTTGCGGCGCTAGCGGCCTCTTATGGATACGGCATCTCGCGCAACCATCCGTTCGTCGATGGCAACAAGCGCACGGGCTTTGTAGCCGCAGAGCTTTTTTTGCGCTTGAATGGTTGGGCGCTCACTGCCGATGACGCGTCGTGTGTGCTGACCATGCTCGCCGTCGCCGCAGGCGACATCACCGAAGAGGCGTTTGCCGCCTGGCTGCGGGAACACGCCGTAGCCCGTTGAGTGAAATTAGAAGCTTTTTTGGGCTCTATCGCCTATCCAGAAAGCGCTATAAGCTATAAAAATAATAGCAAAATACTGTACCTTCTGACTCAGGGCGCCGGCGTCTTCGGCCGGTAGTCGCAATACTCGCTCACCACACATTCCCAGCAGCGCGGCTTGCGCGCCTGGCATACATAGCGGCCCAGCAGGATGAGCCAATGGTGCGAGTCCACTGCGTAGGCGGTGGGCACGCGCTTCATCAGTTGCAGCTCCACCGCCAGCGGGTTTTTGCCTGGCGCCAGGCCGGTGCGGTTGCTCACCCGAAAGATGTGCGTGTCCACCGCCATCGTGGGCTGGCCAAAGGCCACGTTCAGCACCACGTTCGCCGTTTTGCGGCCCACGCCGGGCAGGGCCTCCAGCGCTTCGCGCGTGCGGGGCACCTGGCTGCCGTGCTGCTCTACCAGGATGCGGCAGGTCTCCATCAGGTTCTTGGCCTTGGTGCGGTACAGGCCGATGGTCTTGATGTAACCCTCCAGCCCCTCCAGCCCCAGGTCCAGGATGGCCTGCGGCGTGCCCGCCACGGGGAACAGCTTGCGCGTGGCCTTGTTCACGCCCACATCGGTGGCCTGGGCCGACAGCAGCACGGCGGCGAGTAGTTCGAACGGCGTGGTGTATTCCAGCTCCGTATTGGGCATGGGGTTGGCCGCCTTGAGGGTGGAGAAGAAGGGCTCGATCTGGGCGGTTTTCATTATCATCGTTGGCGGGGTGGGGCGGGGGGCTTACTTTTTTTGGCGGGCGTGGCCGGTGGCGCATTGTCCCGCAGCTGCGCCCGCAAAAACTCCAGGAACATCCGCACCGCAGCGGGCAGGGTGCGGCCGCTCAGGGTCTGCAGCTCGGCGGCGCGGGCGCTCATGCCGGGTTCGCGGATCTGGGCGGCGTGCAGCTCGCCGCGCTGCACCCGGTCGCGCACCGTCACCTCGCCCGAGATGGACAGGCCGCCGCCATGCAGCACAAAGTGCATCAGCGTCTCGAAATGGTTACACACCAGAGCGGGCTCGAAAACCAGGCCCCGCTGGCTGCAGCCAATGTCGAACAGCTGGCGCACGGTGTTGTCGCGCTCGGGCAGGGCGATGGGGTAGGCGTGCATCTGCGCCAGCGTGACGGAGTGGGCGCGCGCCAGTGCGTGGTCGGGCCGCATGATGGCGATGAGGGGTGCGGCCTGGCGGTGCTGCACCACGATGTCCCGCTCGGCCGAGCGGCTGTAGGTCAGTCCAATGTCCGCATCGCCATTGAGCACCGCCACAGTCACGGCTGCCGGGCGGGCCACGCGCAGGTGGAACTGGATGCCGGGGTACTGCTGGCGGAACTGCGCCATCACGCGCGGCAGGAACTCGATGGCAAACCCGGCGGAACTGCAGATGCGCACCAGCCCCGTGCGCAGGCCCTGCAGCGCCTGGATGTCGGAGACCACGCGGTCGGCCTCCAGCGCGCCGCGCCGTGCATGGGCGGCCAGCAGCTCGCCCGCTGCGCTGGGCGCCATGCCGCGCGGGCGCCGGTCAAACAGCGGCACGGCCAGCAGGTCTTCCAACGCAGCCACCTGGCGGCTCACGGCCGAGGGCGACACATTGAGGCGCGCGGCGGCCTCGCTGACCGAGCCGCTGCGCACCACCTCCAGAAAGTAACGCAGCGCGGTGTCCTGCAAGCGGCTGGAGAGCATGGGCGGCCTTTCGGGGTGTGGATTGCATAAAACGCAAAGATAACCTCAGAAATCGTCGATTGTCGAAACGCAGCAGGCTGCTTATGCTGACTTGCAAATGACACATTCACCAGCCCCAGCCCCCATGCCTTCTACGAACAGTGCCAACTCGGGCGACACCCCCAGCCACATCGTGGACCTTACGGCCACCAGCCTGTCGCGCGCCATCCATGCGCGGGAGATCTCCTGCACCGAGGTGCTGGATGCCTACCTCGCCCAGGTGGACCGGCTCAACCCCGTGGTGAACGCCCTGGTGGCAATGGTGGACCGCAACGTCCTGCGCGCGCAGGCGGCGGAGCGCGATGCGCACCTGGCGCGCGGCGAGAGTCGGGGGCCGCTGCACGGCTTTCCGCAGGCGCCCAAGGACATCATGCCCGCCGCGGGCATGGTCACCACGCGGGGCTCGCCCATCTTTGCCGGGCAGGTCTCGGCCACCGATGCGGTGGTGTTTGAGCGCATGCGCGCAGGCGGCGCACTGTTCATCGGCCGCAGCAACTCGCCGGAGTTTGGCCTGGGCGGCCACACCTACAACCCGGTGTACGGCACCACGCGCAATGCCCACAACCCGGCCGTATCGGCAGGTGGCAGCAGCGGCGGGGCGGCCGTGGCCGTCGCACTGCACATGCTGCCCGTGGCGGATGGCTCGGACATGATGGGATCGCTGCGCACGCCAGCGGCCTTCAACAACGTCTATGGGCTGCGCACCTCGTTTGGCCTCGTGCCGCATGGGCCGACGGAGGAAGTGTTCTTCCAGCAGTTCAGCGTGGCCGGGCCCATGGCGCGCAACATCCCTGACCTGGCGCTGCTGCTGTCGGTGCAGGCGGGTTTTGATGCGCGCCTGCCGCTCACGCGCCGGCACGAGGACGTGGCGCTGCTGGGCCAGCCGCTGGAGCGCGACTGGCGCGGGGCTCGCATCGGCTGGCTGGATGACCTGGGTGGCCACCTGCCCACCGAGCCCGGCGTGCTGGCCACCTGCGAGCAGGCGTTGGAGCACTTTCGCACCGTGGGCTGCGCGGTGGAGTCGGTGGTGCCCGCGTTCGACCTGAAGCAGCTGTGGAACGCCTGGATCGACCTGCGCAGCTTCAGCGTGGCGGGCGCCAATGCGGCCCTGTACCGCAACCCGGCGACCCATGCGCTGCTCAAGCCCGAGGCGGTCTGGGAGATCGAGCGCGGCATGCGCCTGACTGCCTTGCAGGTGTACGACGCGGCCCGCGTGCGCAGCGCGTGGTACCAGGTGCTACGCGGCCTGTTCGAGCAATTCGATTTTCTGGTGCTGCCCGCTGCGCAGGTCTTTCCTTTCGATGCCGATCTGGACTGGCCGCACGAAGTCGGCGGCCGCACCATGGACACCTACCACCGCTGGATGGAGACCGTGGTGCCCGCCACCATGGCCGGCCTGCCCGCGCTGGCGGCCCCCGCAGGCTTCGGCCCCGGCGGCCTGCCTGCGGGGCTGCAGATCATCGGCCCAGCGCAGTCTGACGCCGCCGTGCTGCAGGTCGGCCACGCCTACGACCAGGCCAGTGGGTACGCGCGCCAGCGCAGTCCCTTGCTGGATTGATCGGGGTCTGGCCGCTCGCCGTTCCGTCCCACACCGTTACCCCCCTCGCTTTTGTCAACGTGCTTTCTGGAGAGCTTCACCATGCTGCGTTCCCGCTTCATATCGAGTCTTCTGCTCAGCGCCCTGGTGCTGGGCGCGCCCGGCCTGGCGCAGGCACAGACTTACCCTGACCGGCCCATCAAGCTGGTCGTGCCTTTTGCAGCGGGTGGCGCGACTGACATCCTGGGGCGGCTGCTGGCCACCGCGCTGGGGGAGCGTCTGGGGCAGCCCATGGTGGTCGAGAACCGACCCGGCGCGGGCACGGTGGTGGCGGCGTCCGTGGTGGCCAAGGCGCCTGCTGACGGCTACACGCTGCTGCTCGGGTCCAACACCACGCTTACCATGAACCCGGCCATCCGCACCAACCTGCCGTACGACCCCCTCAAGAGCTTCACAGCCCTGGCACTGGTGGCCGACATGGGGTTGCTACTGGTGGCCCACAACGACACCCCGGGCCAGTCGCTCAAGGACATCGTGGCCCAGGCCAAGGCCGCGCCGGACAAGTTCTCGTACGGCTCCTATGGCACGGGCTCGTCGGTGCACTTTGGCGCCGAGATGCTCAAGACCACCGCAGGTTTTCCGATGATGCATGTGCCTTTCAACGGCAGCTCGCCCAGTCTCACGGCGCTGATGGGCGGGCAGGTGCAACTGGCGGTGGACACCGTGGTGGCGTCCACCCCGCTCATCAAGTCCGGCAAGATCAAAGCGATTGCCGCACTCAGCCCGCAGCGCCTGGCCCTGCTGCCCAATGTGCCCACGGTGGCCGAGAGCGGCTACCCCGGCTTTGACATGGGATCGTGGTTTGCCTTTGTAGGCCCGGCGGGCCTGCCCGCACCCGTGCAGAAGAAGCTGGAAAAGGCCCTGGCCGAGACCCTGGCCTCGGCGGAGTTCAAGAAGAAGATGGTGGACATCGGCCTCACGCCCTTGGGCGGCAACGGCGAAGCGCTGCGCGCACGCATTGAACGCGAGCTGCCGCTGATGCGCGCGGTGGCGGCGCGGGCGGATATCCGGGTGGATTGACGGTGGGCGCTAAAAAGGGGCTATCCGGCCCGTCGGCGCAACCCCATGGGATTTAGCGGGCCCGCTTGACCGGAATGCACAGCCAGCACGGAAAGCGCCCCGTGGCCGGGTCCACTGCAAAGTCCTCGTCGTAGATCTCCAGCGCAGCGCGGGGCTCCCATTCCCAGCCGTCGGGGATCTGGCCCGGCGTGCCCATCTGCGCCCAGGCGGCGGCAATCTCGGGCCCCGTGCCCACAAAGTGCATGCAAGCGTAGTCGCCGCCTTCGTAGTCCATCACCTGCACATCGGGCCCGGTGCGCAGGCCCACACCAATCTGCACCGCTGCGTCATAGCGGCACTGCTCGGGTGGCGTGCAGGCCGGGTCGTCATGGCTGAAACCGTAGAACTTGGGGCGCGGATGATCCAGCCGGTGGGCGGCACACCAGCTGCCAAAGCGCTCCCACAACTCAGTCAGGCCCGGGTGGCCGTAAGCGCCGGTGTGGCGCATGGTAGCAAGGCGCATGCGGGGCAGGGTGCGGATGGTCAGGGTCATGGCGGGCGGGGCTATGGCGGTGGAGGGAAAACCCAGTTTAGAGCCATCTCGGACGGACACCGCATGAATCCTGCGTCGCAATTGGCGACAATGCACGGTTTGTTGCCAACCACTTCTGTCCACGCCATGCAATTTGCCGACCGCCTGAACAACGTAGAAACCTCCGCCATCCGCGAGCTTTTCAAGCTGCTGGGCAAGCCCGGCATCATCAGCTTTGCAGGCGGCTTCCCGGACAGCGCGATGTTCGACGTGGAAGGCATTCGCGCCGCCAGCAATGCTGCCCTGGCCGAAGAACCCGGCGCAGCACTGCAGTACGGCGCCACAGAAGGCTACAACCCGCTGCGCGAGCAATTGGCCGCCTTCATGACCAGCAAGGGCGCCAAGGATGTCGCGGCCGACCACCTCATCGTCACCACCGGCAGCCAGCAGGCGCTGGACCTGCTGGGCAAGACGCTCATCAGCCCCGGCGACAAGGTGATCGTAGAAGGCCCCACGTTCCTGGCCACCATCCAGTGCTTTCGCCTGTACGGCGCCGAACTCATCAGCGCGCCCATCGACGGCAACGGCGTGAAGACCGACGAGCTGGAAAAGCTCATCGCCGAGCACAAGCCCAAGTTCGTCTACCTGATCCCCACCTTCGGCAACCCCAGCGGCGCCATGCTGAGCCTGGAGCGCCGCAAGGCCGTGCTCGAAATGGCGGTCAAGCACAACACCCTGATCGTCGAGGACGACCCCTACGGCGACCTGTACTTTGGCGATGCGCCTCCTCCCAGCCTGCTCAACCTGTCGGCCACCGTGCCCGGCAGCCGTGAGCTGCTGGTGCATTGCGGCAGCTTGAGCAAGGTGCTGTCGCCCGGCCTGCGCGTGGGCTGGATGATTGCCCCGGCTGAACTGTTGGGCAAAGCCACCATGTGCAAGCAGTTCAGCGACGCACACACCAGCACCTTTGCGCAGGCCACGGCCGCGCAGTACCTCAAGGCGGGCCGCATGCCCGGCACGCTGGCCCATGTGCGCAAGGTGTATGCCGAGCGCGCCCAGGCCATGGGCGATGCGCTGCGCAAGGAATTGGGCGACGCCATTGAATTCGTGCAACCCCAGGGCGGCCTGTTCGTGTGGGCGCGCCTCACCGGCGCGGGTGGCAAGGTGGCCGACGGAAATGTGCTGGCCAAGCGTGCCATTGAGAAGGGCGTGGCCTTTGTACCCGGCACGCCGTTCTTCTGCGCCAACCCCGACCACGCCACCTTCCGCCTGTCGTTCGCCACGGCCGATGTGGACAAGATCCGCGAAGGCGTCGCGCGCCTGGGCCAGGCGATCTGACGCCTCCATGTCCGACGCCAACGATCTCACCAGCATCCTCCAGCGCCTTGAAAGCCTGGAGATCAAGGCCAGCTTTACCGAAGACCTGCTGGACCAGCTGAACATGACCATCTATCAGCAGCAGCAACTGATCGACCGGTTGACGCACGAGGTCATCCAGCTGCGCCAGCAGGCGCCCGAAGGCGGCTCGAACGGCCCGCGCAACCTGCGCGACGAACTGCCGCCGCATTACTGATCGGACCTGATCCGATCGCTCGGTCTACGCCCTCACCGACCGCCAGGCAGCCTCGGCCAGCTCGGTGCGGCAGGTGGTGGGCGAGGGCAAACCCCCTTGGGCCGCGTTGCCCGACAGCCAGGCCCTGCAATAGCTCTGCACCGGCCCCATCACCAGTGATGGCATCAGCTCGCATGGCAGGTCGCGCAGCGCGCCGGCCCTGCGGTGGGGTTCAAACCAGGCCACCAGCGCCTGGTTGCGGCGCCGCGCGGCCTCGGCCAGGTCTGGCGTGCGCGGGCCGGCGGCCACGGCGCCACGCGCCTGGAACAGAAAACGCGCCCGCTCGGGCTGCGCCACCACCCAGTCCAGATAGCCCGTGACCAGGGCCTGCACGCCCGCCTCCACGCCCTGGGCGGCATCCAGCTGCGCCTGCACGCTGCGCGACTGGTCGTGATAGATCTCGAAGAACAGCGCCGCCACGATGCCGTCGCGGTTGCCAAAGTGGTGATAGATGCTGCCCACGCTGGCCCCGCAGCGCGCGCGTACGCCGTCGATGGTGACCGCGTCCACGCCGCCGTCGGCCGCGCAAGCCAGGGCGGCGTTTAGGATGTCCTGGCGGCGGTCGGTGGTTGCCTCGGCAGGGGATGCGGTGGGGGGCGGGGAATTGCGGCTTGCCATGGAACGGGATTCTAGAATAAAGTTCTAGAAAATATTTCTAGTCCACGATCCTTCCATGCATTCCTCTCCCATTGCCACCTCTGCAGGCGCTGCCTCCATGTCCGGTGCCGCCTTGTACCCTCACCTGCTCGCCCCCCTCGACCTGGGGTTCACCACCCTCAAAAACCGCGTGATCATGGGCTCCATGCACACGGGGCTGGAGGACGGGCGTGACCTCTCGCGCATGGCGGCGTACTTTCGCGAGCGGGCTGAGGGTGACGTGGGCTTGATCGTGACGGGTGGCTTCGCACCGAATATCGCGGGCTGGGCCAAGCCGTTTGCGGGCACGCTGGCAACGTCCGGCGCGGCCAAGCGCCACCGTGTGGTGACCGAGGCTGTGCACGCAGCGGGCGGCAAGATTGCCTTGCAGATTCTGCACACGGGCCGCTATGCCTACCACCCGCTGGCCGTGGCGCCCTCGCGGCTGCAGTCGCCCATCTCGCCGTTCACGCCGTTTGCGCTGTCGGCACGCGGGGTGGAGCGCCAGATACGCGCGTTCGTCAATTGCGCAATCAAGGCGCGCGAGGCTGGCTACGACGGTGTGGAGGTGATGGGCTCCGAGGGTTACTTCATCAACCAGTTCCTGTCGCAGGCCACCAACCTGCGGCGCGATGAATGGGGCGGCGACTACAGCCACCGCATGCGCCTGCCGGTGGAGATCATCGGCCGCATGCGCGAGGCCGTTGGCAAGGACTTCATCATCATCTACCGCCTGTCGATGATCGACCTGGTGCCTGGCGGCAGCGCGTGGGACGAGATCGTCACCCTGGGCAAGGCCGTGGCCACGGGCGGCGCCAACATCGTCAACACCGGCATCGGCTGGCACGAGGCGCGGGTGCCTACCATTGCCACCAGCGTGCCGCGCGCAGCGTTTGCGTGGGTCACGCAGAAGATGAAGGCCGAGTTCGCGGCGGCGGGCATCACCACGCCGCTGGTCACGTCCAACCGCATCAACACGCCTGAAGTGGCCGAGCAGGTACTGGCCGATCGCTGCGCCGACATGGTGTCCATGGCGCGGCCGCTGCTGGCCGATGCCGCGTTTGTGAAGAAGGCTGCGCAGGGCCGGGCTGACCGCATCAACACCTGCATCGCCTGCAACCAGGCCTGCCTGGACCATGTGTTCCAGAACAAGACCAGCAGCTGCTTGGTCAACCCACGCGCCTGCCACGAGACCGAGCTGGTGTACCGCCCGGTGTCGTCGCGCAAGCGCGTGGCCGTGGTCGGCGCCGGACCCGCAGGCCTCACTGCCGCCACGGTGGCGGCCGAGCGTGGGCACGAGGTGCACCTGTTTGACGCTGCACCCGCCATCGGCGGCCAGCTCAACATGGCCAAGGTGATTCCGGGCAAGGAGGAGTTCCATGAAATGCTGCGTTACCTGGGTACGCGCGTGGAGGACACAGGGGTGCAGCTGCACTTGAATCAGCGTGTGGAGGCCGCCGACCTTGTGGGCTTTGACGAGGTCATCGTCGCGACTGGCGTGGAGCCGCGCGACCCGAAGATCCCCGGCCAGGACCACCCCAAGGTGCTGAGCTACATCGACGTGCTGCGCCATGGCAAGCCGGTGGGCGAGCGCGTGGCCATCATCGGTGCGGGCGGCATTGGCTTTGACGTGGCCGAATTCTTGACGCATGGTGAGCATCCCTCTACTACGCTCGACCTGCCCGCCTGGAAGGCCGAGTGGGGCATCACCGACCCGGCCGAGGCGCGCGGTGGCCTGGCCACCAGCGGCCCGCGCGTGACGCCCCCTGCACGGCAGGTGACGCTGTTGCAGCGCAAGAAGGGCAAGCTGGGCGGCGGCCTCGGCAAGACCACAGGCTGGATCCACCGCACCGTGCTGAAGATGAAAGCGGTGGAGATGGTGGGTGGCGTGAACTACGAGCGCATTGCCGACGAAGGGCTGCTGGTGTCGTATGGCGAGAAGCGCGAAGACCCGACCTGGATTCCCTGCGACACCGTGGTGCTGTGCGCGGGCCAGGTGCCCTTGCGCAGCCTGGCACAGGACCTGGAGGCCCAGGGCCGCAAGCCCCACCTCATCGGCGGTGCGCTGGAGGCGGGTGAGCTGGACGCCAAACGCGCCATCGATCAGGCAGCGCGGCTGGCGGCCCGGCTGTAGGTCGGTGTGTGGATTGCCTGCGGGGACTCACAGGGCCTCGCAGGGCCTGTCAGGCGCGTTGTTGAGGTTGTTTTGGCCGGTAGCGCTAGTGAATCATGCCTGAGTAGCTATTGTTTTGATAGTGAATGCAATGCACAGACTGCCGTGCCGGGCCGCCGCCGCTGTGCGCGCGCAGCCCCTCAGGCGGTCGGATGCAAGGCGTTGAACACCCGCAGCGCCGCCCAGGCGTCGTTGGCTGCGTAGACCAGCTGGGCCTCGCTCAGCCGGGCGTTGGCCCAGTTGGAGGTGGCGGCCTTTTTGGACTTGATGAAACGCCGGTTGAACAGCACGGCCACGGCCCCTTTCACGCCCATGTCCTTGCGGTAGCCGCGTTGGCGGAACACGGTGTTCAGCTCCAGCACATCGGCCGGCTGCACGCCCAGCTTGTGCTGGATGCGCTTCGTGTCGTCGCCCAGCCCGAAGCCTGCCTTGGTCACACCGCGCAAGGCCAGCAGCTCGGCCACGCGCGCGCGGCAGCCGGGGTCGTGTAGCTGGAACACCCAGGCCCGCTCCAGCGTGGCCAGTTGCACGATGTGCGGGCCGTCCGACGTCTCGCCCTGCACAAAGGTGGGTTTGGATTCGGTGTCAAAACCCCAGGCGCTCGCGCTGGCCAGCGCATCGCAAGCCTGGTCGGCCTGGGCAGGCGTGGAGACGAGGGCGATGCGGTCCAGGCCCAGGCGTTCAAAGGGCTCCAGCAGCGCGATCTGGTCTTTGTCGGGTGTGGGGCGCTGGGCGGTGCGCGCAGAGGGGTGGCGGGGCGTGGAGGGCGGCTGGCGCCGCGAAGGGGGAGAGTCCGTCATGCGGGCCATTGTGCCGTGCAGATGGTCCTTCAGCGTTTGCCGGTTTTGCGCAAGCGGGGCGCCTCTGCCATCTGCGCCAGGGCCTGTACACAGGCCGCCACCGACTGGGCCTGCCGTCCTGCCAGCCAGCCCGCGCCAAACCAGGCGTTCGGCTCGCCCGACTCTGCCAGTTCGCGGTACAGCGCGGCGGCCACGCGCTCGTCGTTCAGGCGGCCCAGGGCCGACAGCGCAGGCTGCAGGCTTTCCAGAAACCGGGTGCTGTGCGCATCCAGTGCGGGCGCCACAAACTCGGTGAGGTAGCGCAGGCGTTTGAGCCGTTTGCGCAGCCGGTGCTGTGTCTGCGGGGTGCGCGTGGCAAAACCCCGTGCGCCTTTTTGCACCTGGGCATGCATTGCGCGCAGGCGCTGCTGCAGCAGGCGGCGCGTGGCACGGGCGTCCAGGCCTGCTGGAGCGCTGCCCGTGGCATCCAGCCCTGGGGTGGTAAAGGCCATCAGATGCACCAGCGTTTCCTGAAAGGCCGCATCGCGCACGATGTGTTGTGCAGCCTGGGCCCCCAGCCCGGCGGCGTCGTTCGGGTGAGGGGACAGGGGCGGCGCTCCGGCATCGAGCAGTTCGGCACCGATGCGTTGCATCACCTGGCTGCGGTCCCGCAGGTGGCCGAGCTGCTGGAACACATGGACCAGGGGCGGCTCCCAGGCGGGGTCCAGGTGGCCCGGGGCCAGCGGTGCCAGCTCGCGCAGGGCGGTGCGCAGGCGGCGGATGCCGATGCGCAGCTGGTGCAGTTGCTCCTCGTCGTTGGACCCTTCAGCCAGGTCGCTGGCAGGGCCCAGGATCTGCTGCAGGCACTGCGCCACCACGGCGCGCTGCAGGGCCAGCCCGGCGGGCAGTTGCTGGTACAGGGGGGAAGGGGACCGGGCCTTGCGGGGCGAACTGCTATCGGGTGCGGCCAGCAGGCGCTCGCCCCGTTCGGCCTTGGACACGGTGCTCAGATACAGCCCATGCCGCGTGGCCCACTGCGCGGCGAGCGCTGCAAGGCCCGTCACGGGCCCGGTCTTCAGTTCCAGCTCCAGCTCGCAAATGGGGGCTTCGGCCTGCCGCGCTGTGCCCCGGTGGGCCACCACCCGGCCGGTGTCCAGCGCCAGCTCGACCACGGTTCCCTGGCGGGTGATGTCGCGGGTCAGCCGGTCCATCTCGGTGCCATAGGTCTCGACAAGGGGGCTGCCTGCGGCTTGCAGCGCCTGCTGCAGCCGCGCGCCCGCCACGGTGCCACTGTGCAACTGAGGTTGGGGCTCGGGCGCGGTGCTTGCAATGGCAGGGCCGCGTGCGACGTTGTGCTCCTGCCGGTCCAGCGGGCCATCGCCCAGCGCCTTGACGGTCTGCACCCACTGGTCGCCTTCGCGGCGCAGGCGAAACGCAATGCCGCGTGACGCCAGTGCGCCGTCGGGCGTGTCGAAGTAGCGGGCCTCCATGCGGATGGCGGTACACCGGCCCCGGCGCAATGCCGCTTGCACAGCGGCCAGGCGGTCGGGTGGGATGCAGAACTTGAATTCGATTTCCATGATGGCAGCATTATCCTGTGATATTCCCTTCACAAGGCGATGCCGGATCAAGATGGTGCGCTGGTTATCTGCGAATAATCAATGATTCACGCGAGAGCGGATTTATTGCGATGAGCGATTGAAAGACGATATCAAGCTCATGCCCAACGGTTTTTCTTGATTATCTCGGATGGAGGTAATGATTTTGAATGCCGAAGCCTGAACCCGGTCGGGTAGGCGCACAAAATTATTTTCTTGTACCAAGGTGTCGCCATTGAGGAACGACCACAGAATGAACCGCAAGGCCTGGGCCGTCTGATCGGGGTTCTGCGTGACCTTGGGGAACACCACAAACGTGCCCATGGTGATGGGCCACACCGATTTGCCGGGCCGCTGCGTCAAGGTGCTGTTGAAAACCCCGGTGGCCGACCAATCGCTGTTGGCCAGTGCTGCCTTGAAGGCATCGATGGAGGGTTTGACGTAAATGCCGTCGGCATTTTTCATCTGCACGGTGGTCAGGCCGTATTCGGCCACATAGCCGTGGTCCACATACCCGATGGCGCCCACCGTGTCGCGCACGCCCTTGGCCACTCCGTCGCTGCCTTTGAAGGCCAGCACCCCTGCAGGCCAGGCAATGCTGGTTTTGGCGCCGTAGGTTTTTTTCCATTGCGGGCTTACCTTGCCCAGGTAGTCCGCAAAGTTGTAGGTGGTGCCCGAGCCATCGGCGCGCACCACCACCTTGATCGGCAGGTCGGGCAAGGGCAAATCGGGGTTCAGCGCCGTGATGTCGGCCGCATTCCAGCGGGTGATTTCGCCCATGAAGATGCGGCTGAGCACCTCGCCCGTCAGGCGCAGCTGGGCGTTGGGCACCTTGGGCAGGTTGACGATGGGGCTGATGCCGGTGATGGCCACGGGCAGCGCGAGCAGTCCGTGCTCCAGCAGGTCCTTCTCGGCGGGGTACACGTCGGTCGCACCAAAGCCGACGGCTTGTTGCTGGATCTTTTTCATGCCCGCGCTGGACCCCACCGGGTCGTAGTCCACTACGCTACCAGTCGCCTTGACATAGGCCTTGGCCCAGCTGCGGTAGATGGGCGCTGCCGCCGAAGAGCCTGCGCCTGTCACGGTCTGCGCGCTGGCCAGCCCCGCCTGCACAAGGGCCAGGGTTGCCAGCAGAAGAAAGTAAATATATTTCATGTGTTTTATGTAATGGTTTTTATGAATAACGATATGCCGCGCACCATTTCAGGTGCAATGAAAGTCGTTGCACTTTCAAGGAGCGGGTAAGCCGCTTGCGGTGCCGATCCTAGCAAAATGACAGCGATTTGAAGCATTGGCCTGAACAGTCAAGGTTTCTCGCTCCGTCATTAATCTGTCATTTGAAACAATTAGTATCTTTCGCATTCCGCCGGGAATTCGCTGCAGGCAACGGGTGGGCGTTCTCCAGCGGGCCCCACGCGTTCGTTCCCACAAGGCGGCGGCGCCTCGGTGGACCTTCACGAAAGATTTAGATGCTTCAAAAAATGAAAATTGGTACCCGACTGGCGCTGGCGTTTGCCGTGCTGTTGTTGCTGATCTCGGCCCTGGCGGCGGGGGGCATCAGCGGGGCCAAGCGGTTGACCGAGCGCAGCGCAGCCCTGTATGGCGACCGCACCGTGCCGATGGGCGTGCTGGCCGAGATCAGCCACCTGACGCAGCGCAACCGTGTGCTGGTGATGGACATGCTGATGGACCCCGGCACCAGCAACCTGGAAGCCAGCCACGCGGCCCTGACGGCCAATGTCGAGCGCATCCAGACCCTGTGGAAGGACTACGCCGCCAAGCCCCTGGGGCCCGAGGAGCAGGCCCTGGCGCAGGCCTTTGCCGATGCCAATGCCACCTATCTGGACAAGGGCCTGATCCCGGCGTCGGCCGCGCTGGTGGCCGGCAAGTACGACGACGGCTCGGAGCTGTACATCACCCAGATCCGCCCCAACGCGCTCAAGGTGCAGGACGCCATCGAGCGCTTGGTGGCCCTGCAGATCAACGTGGCCGCAGCAGAGTTTGCCGGGGCCCGCGCCATGAGCGACACCATCCACTGGTGGATGCTGGCGGCCACGGCCCTGGCACTGCTGGCAGGGGCAGCGATGGCCTGGGTCATCACCCGTTCCATCTCGCGCCCGCTGCGCCAGGCCGTGGTGCTGGCACGTACCGTGGCCGGGGGCGACCTGACGGCGCAGATTGAGGTGCGCGGCAATGACGAGACCGCCGAGCTGCTAGGTGCCCTGCGCGAGATGAACCACCAGCTGGTGCGTGTGATCACCGAGGTGCGCGCCAGCACCGAGACGGTAGCGCACGAGGCCGTGGTGATGGCGGGCGGCACTGAAGACCTGGCGCGCCGCACCGAGGTGCAGGCGTCCAACCTGCAGGAGACGGCCGCGTCGATGGAGCAGCTGACCATCACGGTGCAGCACAACACCGACAATGCCCAGCGTGCCACCGCTCTGGCGCAAGAGGCGAGCAGCGTGGCAAACGAAGGCGGCAGCGTGATGCGCGACGTGATCGCCACCATGCAGGAGATCAAGACCCAGTCGCAGAAGATCACGGACATCATCAAGGTGATCGACGACATCGCCTTCCAGACCAACCTGCTGGCGCTGAATGCGGCGGTGGAGGCTGCGCGTGCTGGTGAACAAGGCCGGGGCTTTGCCGTGGTGGCGGGCGAGGTACGAGGCCTGTCGCAACGCAGCAGCATGGCGGCCCGGGAGATTCGCGGCCTGATCTCGGCCAGCGTGCAGGGCGTGGAGCGCGGGTCCACGCTGGTGGGCCAGGCGGGTGAACGCGTGGCCAACACCGTGCACCATGTGAACCAGGTGGTGTCGCTCATCACCGCCATCAAAGAGGCGGGGCAAGAGCAGGCCCGCGGCATTGCCCAGATCGGCGAGGCCGTGCGCCAGCTGGACGCGGCCACGCAACAGAACGCGGTACTGGTGGACGACAACTCGTCTGCCTCGACCGGCATGAAGAACCAGGTCAAGCGCCTGCTGGAGGTGATTCACCAGTTCCGCCTGGCGCCCGATAGGCCCTTGTCGGCCGGGGATGCGCCCCTGCTCGCAGCCTCAGGCATGCCTGCTGCGGCGGCCTTGGAGAGCCGAGGGGGCAGCCGGGCGCAACTGGCCATTTCGGCCCGCTAGCCTGGCGGTGGCTAGGTTTCAGCGATCGCGTGGCCTGTGCCGTTAGTGACCGAGACATTGCCACCCACTTCGCCAGGCGCCGCGCCATGAACCGCACCGACGTATTGATCGCGATTGCCGAGGTGGCGCGCAGCGGTGGCGCGACCGCGCCCGAAGACGCCATTTCGCAGCTGGCGATGATCATTGATGATCTGGAGTTGTCTTGCAGCGGCTCGGAGCAGGTGATGGAGATGCTGCTGCGCATTGCCGCCTGCCTGTGGAACCTGCAGCAGGAACGCATGCGCCTTTGAATACTGGCCTCGGGATTCGGCGCCGCCCTGATCCGTCGCCGCTCAAGGCGACAGATGCGCTCACTCGCCCAGCGTTTCGAGCGAAGCCACCTGGTTGCGTCCCCGGTGCTTGGCCAGGTACAGCGCCTGGTCGGCGCGGTCGAGCATGTCACGCAGGCTCCGGTCGCTCTGGCGGAAGGTGCTCACACCCAGGCTGGTGGTCACGCGGTAGCTGTGGCCTGCATCGTCCATCAGCTCGAGCGCGCGAATGCTGTGCAGCATGCGCGTGGCAACCTCCAGGCCCTCAGCCAATGTAGTCACCGGCAGCAGCACGCCAAACTCTTCGCCGCCCAGCCGGCCCACGGCATCGCTGGCGCGCAACTGGCCCTTGATGGCCTGCGCAAACGCCATCAGCGCACGGTCGCCCTCCAGGTGACCAAAACGGTCGTTGATGGTCTTGAAGTGGTCCAGGTCCAGCATCAGCAACGTCAGGGGCTCGCCGTTGCTCCGTGAATGGGCATAGGCCGACTCGGCACATTCCAGAAACGCGCGGCGGTTGGCAATGCCCGTCAGCATGTCGGTGGTGGCCAGGCGCTGCAGTTCGCGCTCCAGGTTCTTGCGCTGCGTCACGTCGCGGTAAATGCCCTCGACCCCCGCAAAATTGCCGGCGTGGTCGTACAGCGCGTGGCTGCTGATGGAGATGTCGATCACCGTGCCATCGCGCCGCACCATCTGGCCCGGAAAGTCCGACACCTCGCCGTGCTCCATGATCGCGGCCTTGAACGCGTCGCGGTCCTTGCTCTGGGGGTAGTACGACTCGGCAGTGCGGCCTTCGATTTCATGGGGTTCGTAGCCGAGCACGCGGCGCACGCCAGGGCCCACATGCTGCACGATGCCCTGCGCGTCGGTGCGGTAGTACACGTCCTGCATGTTGTCGAACAGGCGCCGGAAGTTCTGCTCGCTCTCGCGCAGCTGGGCCTCGATCTCGCTCTGGTGCGTCATGTCCATGCCGCACATGAGCACGGCGGGCGCACCGTCCCATTCAATGGCCACACTGCTGATCAGCACCATGCGCAGGTTGCCCCGCTCGGTGCGGATGCGGAACTCGGACGACTTGTTGGGCCGCCCGGCCTGCTCGGGCACGGCCACCTGCTGGATGCGGTTGGTGGAGCGCACCTGATCCAACGGATGCACAAAATCGCCGGACAGCCGCCCGATCAGGCTGTCGATGCTGGGCGCCTCCAGCAGCTCCATGCTGGCGGCGTTGGCAAAGCGGATGGCACCCTCTTGTGTGACAAGCACGGCCGCTGGCAACAGGTGCAGCAGGCGCAGGTCGTGGTTCATGGGCTGGTGGGTAACCAAAAGTAATGCATCATTGTGGCACCGGGAAGCGGGGCCATCAAAGATCATCTGTCGCAGGCGGTACTATCGCCCATGAGAAAAACTTTCCAACTCCACGTTGAAGGCAAGAACCGCGACCGCGTTCTGGATGCCGTTAAGCACGAAATCCGCAAATACATCAAGCGCGAACGGCGCCGCGACCTGCCTGAAGGTGCCGACTTCTGGGACTTTGACTGTCGGTTTGGTTGCACCAAAGACGACGCTGCTGTGGCGCATCTGTCGGCCTTGACTGGCTTGATCAACGGCGTGGCGGCCGAGGGTGGCGCCCAGTTCTATGTGGAAATTCTGGCCAAACCCGCCAAGCGCACACCCCGGCCCTCAGGGCAGGCATCGCAGGGCGGGGCCGATGACTTGGGCGGGGACGAAGAAGACGGCGTGTGAGACCGGGCCCTGGGTTTGTACCACCCCAGCCCACTCTGTATCCCGACACTGCAGGCCCCTTCAGGGGCCTTTTTTCTGGTCGGCTGGGGTTTGAGCGGCTTGCGCTGCGGCGGCTGCGCGCAGCTTGTCCTTTTTGCTGGGGCGCTTGCCCTTGATGCCACCGGTGCCTTGAGGATCTGCAGGGGATGCGGGCTGGGGCGTTTCGGTCGGCTCAAAGCCTGCGATCTGCTCACGCGGAATGGTGAGGTGCTGGCGCTTTTCGATCAGCCGGAAATGCGCCTCGGCATCGGCCGTCACAAAGCTCACGGCCATGCCGCTTTCGCCCGCCCGGCCGGTGCGGCCAATGCGGTGCACATAGTCCACGGCAGAGCGGGGCAGGTCGTAGTTCACCACGGCGGGCAGCTGCGCAATGTCGATGCCGCGTGCAGCCAGGTCGGTGGTGACCACCACCTGCCAGCGCTCGTCCTTGAACTCCTGCAGCACCTGGTTGCGCGCGCCCTGGCTCAGCCCGCCGTGGAACGGCGTGGCGTAGATGCCCGCCTTGTAGAGCTTTTCCGCCACATGCTCGGCAGCGTACTGCGTGGCCACAAACACCAGCACGCGCGACCAGTTGTGCTCCTTGACCAGGTGGCGCAGCAACTGGGTGCGGCGGCTGGCGTCCACCGCAATGGCGCGTTGTTCGATGGCAGGATCGTTACCCGGCGTGTGGGGCACCTCCACGCGGACCGGCTGCTTCAGCAGGCCATCGGCCAGCGCCTGCACTGCGGTTGGGAATGTGGCCGAGAAAAACAGGTTCTGCCGCCGGGCTGGCAACAGCGACAGCACGCGCTGCAGTTCCTCGGCAAAGCCCAGGTCCAGCAGCCGGTCGGCTTCGTCCAGCACCAGGTGCGCCACGGCCGACAGGCGCAACGCGTTGTGGTCCACCAGGTCCAGCAGGCGCCCCGGCGTGGCCACCACAATGTCGGCGCCGCCGCGCAGGCCCAGCATCTGCGGATTGATCGACACGCCGCCGAACACGATGGCGATCTTGAGCGGTTGCTGCAGGTGCTGCGCCAGGCTGCGCAGCACTTCTCCCACCTGTGCTGCCAGTTCACGGGTGGGCACCAGCACCAGGGCGCGCACCCGGCGCGGGCCGCCAGTGGCGCTGAGCTGCAGCTGCTGCAGCAAGGGCAGGGCAAATGCCGCCGTCTTGCCCGAGCCCGTCTGTGCGGCACCCAGCAGATCTACCCCCTGCAGGATGGCCGGAATGGCGCCTGCCTGAATGGGCGTGGGCGCCACAAAGCCCGCCTGGGCGGCGGCATGGACAAGGGCGGGGGACAGACCGAGGGAGGCAAAAGGCATGGAAGGGCGCTGGGAATGCGTTGAAGAAGGCACGCAAGGCAGCGCGGACAAAGCAGTAATGGCCCGCATTGTCGCCGCGTTTGCCCGATGCCCTCTTGCCCGGTGCCTTCTCACAGGCCAGCAATGCGCGCCTTGCACCTGCTCGATTGCAGGGAATGCGAGTGCTCGGCCCCTGCGTTGGGCAACCGATAATCGGGCCGCCCCGTTTTTCGTTGACAGTTTTCCCGGACCCGAACCCCATGGCTTTGCCCCTAGATACCTCCGCCATCACCCACGGCATCCAGCTGGCGGTGGCGCCCGTGTTTTTGCTCACTGCGGTGTCCGGCATGATCGGCGCGGTGGCCGGCCGCCTGGCCCGGATCATCGACCGGGCGCGTGTGGTGGAAGACCGCGCGCGCGTCAATGCCGAACCCGAGTTTCTGGCCCGTGCCTACAAGGAGCTGGCGGACTTGCGTTTGCGTGGACGGCTGGCCAACGGTTGTATTGCGCTGCTGACGTTTTGTGCCTTCCTCATTGGCACGACCATCATCCTGCTGTTCCTGGGCGAAACCACCGACTTTCAGTCCAGCCGCCTTGCGGTGGGCGGGTTTCTGGCGGGCGTTGCGTGCTTTTTGCTGGCGCTGGTGTGTTTTCTGACCGAGACGCTGCTGGCCACGCGCCTGCTCGACTTTCACATGCTGCAGCAAGAGGTGGAGGGGAAGAAGCCATGAAGTCTTTTGCCGATCTGGGCGGCCTGGTGTATTCCACCGAGTCAGGCCGCATGTGCCCCACCTGCCGCCAGCCGGTGGCGCAATGCACCTGCAAACAGAACAAGCCCCTGCCCACGGGCGACGGCATCGTGCGCGTATCGCGCGAGACCAAAGGGCGTGGCGGCAAGGCGGTCACCTTGGTCAAGGGTGTGCTGGTGGACGAGGCCGCGCTGGAGCAGCTGGGCAAGCAGCTCAAGACCGCGTGTGGCAGCGGCGGCACGGTGAAGGATGGCGTGATCGAGGTGCAGGGCGACCATGTGGAGCGCGTGATGGCCGCGCTGCAGAAGCTGGGCCACAAGGTCAAGCGCGCGGGCGGCTGAGCGAGGCGAGGGAATGGACGCAGACAAACTGCAGCGCCTGGTCACCACCGAGATGCCGTACGGCAAGCACAAAGGCACGCTGCTGGCCGACCTGCCGGGCAATTACCTCAACTGGTTTGCGCGCGAAGGGTTTCCCAAGGGCGAGCTGGGCCAGTTGCTGGCGCTGATGCACGAGATTGATCACAACGGGCTGTCGGACCTGCTGCGGCCCTTGCGCGGGCGCTGAGAGGCCTGCACCATTGCAAAAACTGGGGCGTTCCTTTGGTTGCTGGCGACCATAATGCACGTCGTCAGACCAACAACCATACCGAGGGAATGCACATGAAGGGCAATATCGCTGCGATCGTTCTGGCCGTACTGGGCGTGTTTTTTCTGCTGACCAACCTGGGACTGATCAGCATCAGCCTGCGCGAGCTGCTGCGCGTGTGGTGGCCGGTGGCGCTGATTGCGGTGGGCGTAGCGCTGTTCTTCACGCCGGGCAACAAGAGCAAATAATCCGGGGAGGGCGCGGACCCTGCTGGCGCGCGAGGTGCCAGTCCTCAGCCCTGCTGGGCCCCTTCGCTGCTGCGGGGGTGGGCGCCGTGCCCGCCATGCTCCTCGCGGGGCTGCACAAAACCAGGGTCGTTGCCAAAGTAGCCCCGGAACAGGTTGCGTGCAATGCCATGGGCCGCCACCTGGAGGTCGCGCGCCACCTCGGGTGCAAACAGGCGGCTGGTGTGCTGTTGCCACAGCCCCACCCAGGCCGCAAAGTGGGCAGGGGTGACGCCCTCCAGCGCCATGTGTTTGCCGAAGACATCGCCCTTGAAGCTGCGGGTGCCCAGCACGACGGTGCTCCAGAAGTCCACCAGCCGCTGCAGGTGGGCGTCCCACTGGCCGTGCAGGGCCTTTTCAAACACCGGGCCCAGCAGCGGGTCGCGCCGCACATCCCCATAAAAGCCGTGCACCAGCTGCGTGATGCTCTCCACGCTGGGGGCGATCTGGCTGGCGGGCTGTGTGTGGGTGGCTTCGTCGGTCATGGCGGCAGTGTGCCGGCTCACTGGCAGCCGCAGGCTGACGTGGCACAAGCTTGCGCGGGTGCAGCGCTGGCTTCGAACCGTGGAAACAGCACGTTGTTTTCCAGGTGGATGTGGTTGATGAGGTCATCGCCCAGCTGGGCAATGCCCGCGTAGAGCGCGCGCCAGGTGTTGCATGCGCCTTGGGGAGGCGTGGCGTCATTCGTCAGCGCGTTGAGCTTGTCCAGCGCCTCGCCATGATCCACGTGTTCGGCGCGCATCATGCCGATGGGCTGGCCCACAAACGGGTTGCCGCCGTTCTTGAGCATGGGGAACAGCACCTGCTCTTCCTTGAGCATGTGCGACAGCAGCTCTTCGTGCATGGCCTCCAGGTGGTCGGCCAGGCCAACCGGCACCTGCGGGTGGTCGCGGTGCACGGCCTCCACGCGGCGGGCCATGCGGATCAGCTCGGGCAGCTGCTGGCGGTGCACCTCGTGGTAGCGCGCCAGGATGTGGTCGATGAGCGCGCTCGGCGACGCTGCCTCGGGCACGGCGTCGCTGCGCTGCAGGGCCGCCAGCTCGGCCAGCACGGCGTCGGCGTCCAGCCCCTTGTCGGCAGCCGCCTTGGCCAGGCTCACCTGGCCGCCGCAGCAGAAGTCCAGCTTGAGGCGCCGAAACACCGCCGTGGCGCCCGGCAACTGCACGGCAATCTGGCCGATCTGCTGCTCGGCGCTCAGCGGCAGTGGGGTGGTGGGGGCTGTGGCGTGCAGGGTGTCGATGCGGGCGTTCATGGTGGTCCTTTAAAGATTCATATTGTGTGAATATTTTAGCGAATAAAATTCAGGATGTATGCATCTTTTTGATTGATCTGCGGCAAACCCATGCGACTGACCCAATGGACCGACTACACGCTGCGCGTGCTGATGTATTGCGCTGCCACCGAGGGGCGGGCGGAGCCCGTCACCATCACGGAGGTGGCCGAGGGCTACGGCATCTCGCGCAGCCACCTGATGAAGATCGTGCAGCAGCTGTCGGCGCAGGGCCTGCTCGAGACCACGCGCGGGCGGGGCGGTGGCATGCGGCTGATGGTGCCGGCGTCGTCCATCCACATTGGCGCGGTGGTGCGTGCCACCGAGACGGACTTCAACCTGGTGGAATGTTTTGACCCCGCCTCCAACCAGTGCCGCCTGAGCAGCCACTGCCGGCTCAAAGGGGTGCTGGGCCAGGCCATGCAGGCCTATCTGGAGGTGCTGGATGGCGTGACGCTGGCGGACCTGGTGGCGCCCACGTCACCCCAGGGTGTGGCGCTGCAGGCCACGGTGGCCGCCCCGCGTGCCGGCAGTGCCCGCCGCAGGGCCTCGTTGGTGCCCGGATTGCCCGATGCACCTGGGTTTGAATAAAAACGGCGTGATGCGCTAGTGCTACATGCCTGTATAGCTATCAAATTAATAGTGTCCAGAGGCGCCCTGTACGTACTGAGGCGCCACGCCGCTCAGCGCAGCACTTCCAGCAAACGGTCGAGCCCGCCCTGGTTGATGGCCACCTTGGCCTGTGCACGCACGGCGGGCTTGGCGTGGTAGGCCACCGACAGGCCGGCGGCACCCATCATCGGCAGGTCGTTGGCGCCGTCGCCCACGGCAATCGCCTGCTGCGGCGAAATGCCCATGAGCGAGGCCACTTCCAGCAGCGTGCGGCGCTTTTCTGCGCCGTCGCAGATGTCGCCCCAGGCCTGGTCCACCATGCGGCCCGTCAGTTGGCCGTCTTGCACTTCCAGCATGTTGGAGCGCGCAAAGTCGATGCCCAGGCCCGCCTTCACGCGGTCGGCAAAAAAGGTGAAGCCGCCCGAGACCAGCAGCGTGGTGAGGCCCGCAGCCTTGGCGGCGGTGATCAGCTCCTTGGCACCGGGGTTGAAGCGCAGACGCTCGGTGAACACCTGCTCCATGTGCTGCACCGTCACGCCCTTGAGCAGGGCCACACGCTGGCGCAGGCTCTCCTTGTAGTCGGTGATCACGCCCTGCATGGCCGCCTCGGTGATGGCGGCCACCTCGGCCTTGCGGCCGGCGGCATCGGCGATTTCGTCCACGCACTCGATGTTGATGAGGGTGGAGTCCATGTCAAAAGCGATGAGCTTGTAGGCAGACAGGGACAGTGGAGGCTCGATGCCCTGGATGACGAGGCCAGGGGCGAATTCGGTAGCGTGGGTCATGGCAGAAAAAGGGGAACAAATGCGGGGGTAAGAACCCGCAATGGTATCCCCGGCGGGCTTCTGCTCCCGCCGTGCATGCCGCGCTTCGCGCGCAGGCTCTCGTCAGATCCTTTGCCTCAGCGCGGATGCGGCAGGTTCTGGCTGCCGCCTTTCAGCGCCTTGGCGGCCGGATTGGGCTGGGGCGGCTCGTTCATCTTGACCAGGAACATGCGCACAAAAAATGCGGCCATGCAGATCATGAACCCGATGCCGATGATGCTCATCAGGCCATAGTCGGTAGAAAACAGATCGTTCAGCAGCTTCATGGAGACCCTCCTCGTTGTGGCGGTGTTCACCACTATCCGGCGGACCCTGCGGCGGCTGCTTGTGCTGTGTCAAAGACTGCGGCGTGTGGGCCAGATGCAGGTCAAACCATGGCGGGATAGCGGCCGGTGCCTTCGGGCCAGGGCGTGAGCACCTCGAACCCGTCTGCCGTCACGGCCACCATGTGTTCCCACTGGGCAGAGAGCGAGCGGTCGCGGGTGACAACGGTCCAGCCGTCGGCCAGCTCCTGCGTGTCGCGCTTGCCGGCGTTGATCATGGGCTCAATGGTGAAGACCATGCCTTCCTCCAGCCGCAGGCCCTGGCCGCGCTGCCCGTAGTGCAGCACCTGGGGCTCGTCATGGTAGATCTGCCCGATGCCGTGACCGCAGTATTCACGCACCACGCTGAACCGCTCGCGGTGGGCCACGCTCTGTATGGCATGGCCCACGTCGCCCAGCGTGGCGCCAGGGCGCACCTGGGCGATGCCCGCGCACATGGCTTCGTAGGTGGTGTCCACCAGGCGGCGCGCCAGCGGGCTGGGCTCTCCCACAAAGTACATGCGGCTCGTATCACCAAACCAGCCATCCTTGATGATGGCCACGTCGATGTTGATGATGTCGCCTGCCTTGAGCACTTGGCCGGGCGACGGAATGCCGTGGCAGATCACGTGGTTGACCGAGGTACACACCGTTTTTGGATACCCCAGGTAGCCCACGTTGGCAGGGGTGACCTGCAGTTCGTTCACGATGTAGTTGTGGCAGAGCCGGTCCAGTGCCTCGGTGCTGACGCCGGGCTGCACATGCGGCGTGATCATGTGCAGCACGCGGGCGGCCAGGTGGCCAGCCTCACGCGCCTGGGCAATTTCGGCGGGGGAGCGCAGGGTGACGCGGGACGACTTCATTGAACGCGCCGCCCGCTGTGGCCCGGCTTGGCGGCCACAGAGGCCGCCACCGTGTCCAGATCGAACCCCCCAGCCTGCTCGGCGCGGATCAGCAACTGGCAGATGTCGCTGTGGTCGAGGTTGGGATGCAGCTCGGCCAGCATGCCGATGCGCATCCAGTGTTCTGCCTGTGCGTTGATGGAGCGAGACAGGGCGTTGCTGGCAACGCGCAGGTTCTCGTGCATTTGGTCTGAAATTTTGACAATACCCATGCAGCGAATTTTATGCGAAACATATATGTTTCGTATTGCTGCGTGTCTGCAGTCCTTGTGGTGCGCGTTGGCAACACTGCGCTGATGCCCGCCAGCGCTACTGCGGCGGGCGCTTCAGATAGAGCTGGTCCGACCAAGTGGCCAGCCACTCGGGCTTGAAGGCCACGAAGATGGCAGCGAGCATGCCCGTCACAAACCCGTCGCCCCAGGCCATGAGCCAGCGGGCCACCAGCGACAGCTCGTTGCCCACACCGGGCAACAGGTGCCCGGTCCATTGCGAGAGCACACCGGCGGCAAACACGCAGGCCACGGTGCCCAAAAACGCGCGGCCCAGCACGTACACAAATGGCTGGGTGCCCACCCAGCGCCGCAGCAGCGCGCCCAGCGCCAGCGCCAGCGTGGCGGGCACCACACCCAGCCAGATGGCGGCGCCCAGCGCGTCGGCCCAATCGAGTGCGGGTGAAAGCAGGCCCGCAATGGCGCCCACCGCCAGCAGCACGGGGATGGCCAGCGGCCAGCCCAGCATCAGCACCACCAGACACGCGCCCGACCATTGCAATTGCAGCGGCATGGCGTGCAGCGTGGGCAGGGCCCACATCCAGGGCAAAAACACTAGCGTAGCCAGCAACGGCGTCCACAGCGGGGACGCCGCACCATGGGATTCATGCACCAGCGGCTTGCGGCTGGCCAGCAGTCGCCATGGCCGCGTGGCCAGGGCGGCCGTCAGCGCCACCAGCGCTAGCAGAGATTCCAGCCACATTGTTTGCTTCTCTTTTGATAGCTATCAGCGATTGATTCACTAGCGCTTGCAGCCTCTTTGGCTTGTAAGTCGCTATGCAGCCACCACGGGTTGCCCCAGGCTGCGCAGAATGTCCCGCACCATCTGTGCACGGTCCTTGGGCTCCTTCAGCTCGCGCTCGATGCGCAGCTTCTCGTTGCCCGCCAGTTTGATGTGCTTGTTCTTCTGGATCAGCTCGATGATGCGCATCGGGTCGATGGGCGGCTGGGGCTTGAAGGTGATGTTGATCACGCCGGGCGCCGCGTCCACCTTCACCACACCATACGGCTGGCTCAGCACACGCAGGCGGTGCACGTCGATCAGCGTCTGCGCCTGCGGCGGCAGCTTGCCAAAGCGGTCCACGATCTCTTCGAGCAGGCCGTCGATCTGGTCGGGCGTCTTGGCCGTGGCCAGCTTCTTGTAGAACGACAGGCGCAGGTGCACGTCGCCGCAGTAGTCGTCGGGCAGCAGGGCGGGGGCGTGCAGGTTGATGTCGGTAGTGACGGACAGGGGCGAGAGCAGGTCGGGCTCCTTGCCCGCCTTGAGCGCCTTGACGGCTTCGTTCAGCATCTCGTTGTAGAGCTGGAAGCCGACTTCGAGCATGTTGCCGCTCTGGTTTTCGCCCAGCACCTCGCCCGCGCCGCGGATCTCCAGGTCGTGCATGGCCAGGTAGAAGCCACTGCCCAGTTCCTCCATCTGCTGGATGGCTTCGAGCCGCTGCTGTGCCTGCTTGGTCAGGCCGTCCACATCCGGCACCATGAGGTAGGCATACGCCTGGTGGTGGCTGCGGCCCACGCGCCCGCGCAGCTGGTGCAGCTGTGCCAGGCCGAACTTGTCCGCACGGCTCATGATGATGGTGTTGGCCGTGGGCACGTCGATCCCGGTCTCGATGATGGTCGAGCACAACAGGATGTTGAAGCGCTGGGCCACGAAGTCGCGCATCACGCGCTCCAGCTCGCGCTCGGGCATCTGGCCGTGGGCCACAGCAATGCGGGCCTCGGGCAAGATTTCTTCGAGCTTCTGGCGGCGGTTCTCGATCGTCTCCACCTCGTTGTGCAGGAAGTAGACCTGCCCGCCGCGCTTCAATTCGCGCAGCACCGCCTCGCGGATCACGCCCGTGCCCTCGTTGCGCACAAAGGTCTTGATCGCCAGACGCCGCTGCGGCGCGGTGGCGATGACCGACAGGTCGCGCAGTCCTTCCAGCGCCATGCCCAGCGTGCGCGGGATGGGGGTTGCGGTGAGGGTGAGCACATCCACCTCGGCACGCAGGGCCTTCATCTGCTCCTTGTGGCGCACGCCGAAGCGGTGCTCCTCGTCGATGATGAGCAGGCCCAGGTTGTGGAACTTGGTGGATTCTGAAAGCAGCTTGTGCGTGCCCACCACGATGTCCACTGTGCCGTCGCCGATGCCCTTGATGGCGGCGGTGATCTCCTTGCCCGAGCGAAAGCGCGACACCTCGGCCACCTTCACCGGCCACTTGGAAAAGCGGTCCACGAGCGTCTGGTAGTGCTGTTCGGCCAGCAAGGTTGTGGGCGCGAGGAAGGCCACCTGCTTGCCCCCGGTGACGGCCACGAAGGCCGCGCGCAGCGCCACCTCGGTCTTGCCGAAGCCCACGTCGCCGCAGACCAGCCGGTCCATGGGCCGGGGGCTGATCATGTCCTGGATCACCGCGTGGATGGCGGCGTTCTGGTCGGCCGTCTCCTCGAAGCCGAAGTCGTTGGCAAAGGTCTCGTAGTCCTGCGGGCTGTAGCGGAAGGCATGGCCCTCGCGCGCCGCGCGGCGGGCGTAGATGTTGAGCAGCTCGGCCGCGCTGTCGCGCACCTGCTCGGCCGCTTTGCGTTTGGCCTTTTCCCACTGGCCGCTGCCCAGCTTGTGCAGCGGTGCCTCGTCGGCGCTCACGCCGGTGTAGCGGCTGATGAGCTGCAACTGGCTCACGGGGACGTAGAGCACGGCCTTGTCGGCGTATTCGAGGTGCAGAAACTCCTGCATGGCGGGCGTGCCATCGGGGTTCTTGTTGCCCACGTCCATGTTGATCAGGCCCCGGTAGCGGCCGATGCCGTGCTGGCTGTGCACCACGGGGTCACCGACATTCAGCTCCGCCAGGTCCTTGATCAGCGCCTCGACATCGCTGACTTGCTCCTGCTTCTTGCGGCGGCGCGTGGTGGGGCCGGCGGCAAACAGCTCGGTCTCGGTGACGAAGTCGATGCCATCCTCGATCCAGCTGAAGCCCACGGTCAGGCCGGCGGTGGCGATGCCTACCTTTTCGTCAGCCGAACTCTGGAACTCGGCCAGCGAATCGAACGCAGGTGGACTGACCCCACTGGCGCGCAGAAAGTCGAGCAGGCTCTCGCGCCGGCCGTCGCTCTCGGCCAGCAGCAGCACACGGTGCTGGGTGTTGCGGATGTGGGCGTGCAGGCGGGCCAGCGGGTCTTCGGCCCCGCGCACCACCGACAGGTCGCCCAGTTTCTGGAAGTGCGGGTTGTCATCCACATCCTCCACGCCGGGGCGGATGGACAGCTGGGCATGTTCCTTGGCGCGCGTGTAGAACTGGTCGGCCGACAGGAACAACGCCTCGGGCGGCAGCACTGGCCGTTCAGGGTCGCCCTGCACCAGGCGGAAGCGGTCTTTGGTGTCCTGCCAGAAGCGCTGGAAGGCTGGTTCCAGGTCGCCGTGCAGCACCACGGTGGCTTCACCACCCAGGTAGTCGAACACGGTGGCCGTATCGTCAAAGAACAGCGGCAGGTAGTACTCGATGCCCGCCGTGGCCACGCCTGCGCCCATGTCTTTGTAGATGCGGCTCTTGGTCGGGTCGCCCTCCAGCATTTCGCGCCAGCGGCTGCGGAATTTCGCGCGCGCCTCGTCGTCCATGGGGAATTCGCGGCCGGGCAGCAGGCGCACCTCGGGCACGGGGTACAAGCTGCGCTGGCTGTCGGGGTCAAAGGTGCGGATGCTGTCGATCTCGTCGTCGAACAGATCCACGCGGAAGGGCACGAGCGAGCCCATTGGGAACAGGTCGATCAGCCCGCCGCGCACGGCATATTCGCCAGGGCTCACGACCTGAGATACATGCGAGTAACCGGCCAGCGTGAGCTGGGCCTTGAACTTGGCCTCGTCGAGCTTTTGTTTGACCTTGAAGTGGAAGGTATAGCCCGCCAGGAAGGACGGCGGGGCAAGGCGGTACAGCGCCGTGGTGGCGGGCACCAGCACCACATCGGCCTCACCCTGCGAGATGCGCCACAGCGTGGCCAGCCGCTCGCTGATCAGGTCCTGGTGCGGGCTGAACGTGTCGTAGGGCAGCGTTTCCCAGTCGGGGAACAGCGCGCAGCGCAGGCCGGGCGCAAAAAAGGCCATTTCGTCGATGAGCCGCTGTGCATCGGTGGCGTCGGACGTGACGATGGCGGTGGTGTGGCCAGCGGCCTTGTCGCGCTCGGCCAGGCGTGCCAGCAGCAGGGAGTCGGCGCTGCCCACGGGGCGGGGCAGGGCAAAGCGTTTTCCGGGGGAGAGTTTGGGGAGTTCCATGCGGACGGTGTCGTCAGTGGGCCCACCGCATCCCCAGGGGCGCGAAACACGCACGGGCTGGATCGGGGGCAACGGGAGATTTTAGAATGAGCGCTCCATGACTGCTCCTCTGTTGCACCCTTCGCTCACCCCCTTGTCGGCCCAAGGGCGTTTTTGGGCCTTGGTGCCCTGTGCAGGGGTCGGGTCGCGGGCCGTGCCGGCAGGCGCAGGCATGGCCCCTTCTGCACAGCCTGTGCAGGCATCGACCGTGGCGGCTTTTTCGCCCACCTCAGCGCTGTCTGCCAATGCACCCGTGGCGGTTGCCCCGTTGCCCAAGCAATACCACCTGGTGGCAGGCCATCCGATGGTGCTGCACACACTGGCTGCGTTTGCCGGAGTCGGGCGCTTGCTGGGGACGCTGGTGGCCGTGGCGCCGGGGGATCACTTTCTGGATGCCCATGCCCATCCCGCATTTTTTGTGGTGGAGTGTGGTGGCCCCACGCGTGCCGACACGGTGCTGGGTGGCCTCAAGGCGCTGCTGGATCGTGGTGCCCAGCCTGGCGACTGGGTGCTGGTGCATGACGCAGCGCGCTGCCTCGTGACCTCAGAGCAGATCGATGCGCTCATCGACCAATGCGCGGGCGACAGTGTGGGTGGCCTGTTGGCGCACAAGCTGGCCGACACGCTCAAGACTTCCATCGACGGCCCGGGCGGCGTGCGCGTGGCCTCCACCGTGGACCGCAGCGACAAGTGGCTGGCGCAGACGCCGCAGATGTTCCGCATCGGCCCGCTGATGGAGGCCATCGACAAGGTGGGCTCCAACGTGACTGATGAAGCCAGTGCGATGGAGGCCCTGGGTTTTCACCCCCGGCTGGTGCCCGGCGGGGCGCAGAATTTCAAGGTCACTTACCCGGACGATTTCGCGCTGGCGGCTGCGGTGCTGGCCCAGCGTGCGCACAGCACCACGCTGGAGCGCTTTGGTGGGGAGCGGGGGCAGGTGAGTACGGCCCCTGGCAAGAAGAATCTTTTTTAGTCCGCTGCGCATGGCGCTGCCGGCATCACTGGCGCGCTGACTGCGTTGCTCATCGGGGGGAAACCGTCCGACGTTCCCCGCGACTCCTCACACAAACCTTCACAAAGGCAGACAAATGAATTTCAGGATTGGAGAAGGCTGGGACGTACATGCGCTGGTGCCCGGTCGTCGCCTGGTGATTGGTGGGGTGGAGATCCCTCACCCGACAGGCCTGCTGGGCCACTCGGACGCCGACGTATTGCTGCACGCCATCACCGACGCGCTGCTGGGCGCGGCGGCACTGGGAGACATTGGCCGCCATTTCCCCGACACCGATGCCGCGTTCCGGGGCGCAGACTCGGGCGTGCTGCTGGCCGAGGCGGCGCGGCGGGTGCGCGCAGCGGGCTTTGAGATCGGCAACATCGACAGCACGGTCGTCGCCCAGGCTCCACGCCTGGCGGCGCACATCCCCGGCATGCGGGCCACCATCGCCCGCGCGGTGGGTGTGGCAGAGGACCAGGTCAATGTGAAAGCCAAGACGGCCGAGCGCCTGGGCCCGGTGGGGCAGGGGCTGGCCATGGAGGCACGGGCCATAGCGCTGGTCTACCGGGCGTAAGCCGCTGGGGATTGGCCCGGCCTTTGGCGCAGGGTCTTGCAGCGCTCAGCTGCTACTGCGCTCCACGATGGAAAAGCCGATGTCCACCACGGGCTGGGCGACTGCCTTGCCCTCGGCACGGTCGGCAATCCACTGAGCCGCTGTCCGGCCCATGCGTGTGCCGTCGATGCGCACGCTGGAAAGAGCCGGGCTGACGGTCGCGGCAAAGTCGATGTCGCCAAACCCCATTACAGCGAGTTGCTGAGGCACTGCGATTGCACGGGCCCTGGCTTCGGTGAGCACGCCCAGGGCGAGCATGTCGGAGCTGCAGAACACTGCGTCGATATCGGGCACGTCGGCCAGCAGGGCTGCGAGCCCGGCACGGCCATCTGCGTGGGTGGTGGGTGATTTACCCAGTCGCACGGCGGGCGGGCGCAGACCCAGGCGCGCGGCTGCGTCTGCAAAGCCCTGAGCGCGCCGCGCCGCGCGCTCGTCTCCGCCACTGAGCAGCGCCAGCCGTCGCCGTCCCCTGGCGAACAGGTGCTCGCACACGGCGGCGCCCAGCGCTTCGTGGCGCAGGCCGACCAGCATGTCGATGGGGGTGTCCGTGAAGTCCCAGGTTTCCACCACCGGAATGCCCGAGGCCATCAGCAACCGCCGCCCCTCGGGTGAGTGCATGACCCCCGTGAGCACGATCCCATCGGGCCGCCGGCCCACGATGGCGCGCAGCAACTCGTCTTCGCGTGAACGGGCGTAGCCCACCTGGCCCACCATGACCTGAAAGCCGCGCAGTTCCAGCGCATCGGTGAGGGCCTGCACCATTTCACCAAACAGTGGCCCCGTGAGCGTGGGGACCAGTGCCGTCACCACGTGGCTGCGCGCCGAACGCAACCCGCCTGCCACCAGGTTGGGCACATAGCCCAAAGTGGAAACGGCTTCCTGAACCCGTTGTCGTGTGCGCTCAGACACCTGCTGCGGCGTGTTGATGGCGCGCGACACGGTAATCATCGACACGCCTGCCCGTTCGGCCACCTCGCGCAGCGTGACCGCCGAGCGGTCGCGGCCGGAGGGTGGGGCAGTGCGGGCCGGATCAGGAGCTTGCATGGTGATGGAGTCTAAAGGGCGCGTGACTTCTGGCTGGCACCGTGCACGCCCCTGTGCGGCGGCACTCCCGTGAAATTCGTCAACACAAGGGTTTTCGCTATGTTGTCTGATGATGTTAACGTTAACATTTGCATAAATCGCAAAAAGTTCTCAATTTGGAGCAGAAATTCTGTGACTTGTACGACCTTCGAGGACCTCTTACCCACCGCCCGCTTTTCACCATGACCCCGCAAGAACTCAAAACCATCATGGGCTCCGGCCTGCTCTCGTTCCCCATCACCGACTTCGACGAGCAGGG
>NZ_JBMDJM010000015.1:0-131779 GCF_057809195.1 Acidovorax sp. FG42
CCCCCCCCCCCCCAGCACTTGTTGGATCAGTTGCGCGATGCAGCTGAAGCAGGATGCAAGTGGCAAAGGTTTTTTTCTCCAAAGTGCTGTTGAGTTATTGTGTTTCTCAGGGAGTTTTCGTTATTTGATGCTCAGATTGGAGCTTTTGAATAGGGAGTGTATGTTATGTCTTTCAATGAGAGTGTTGGGTGTGATGAATTAATTGAAAAGAATGGGTTGATTGTTAACACGTTGAGCCTTAGAGACGGATTGGAATTGGAGTCAGTAAGTGCACTCCAGTCCTCGATATCGTCGAATATCTTTGTCAACGATGTGCAATGTAATTGGCGAGTAGATGAGCATTTATCATCATCAGCAGCAGAGACTGATATTCAGTGGATTGCTTCACTACACGAAGCCGCAGTGAAGTGCAAAAGCAATAAGCGCAAGCTTATGGTTGGAAATAGGCTAGGTGCTCTTGGAGAACGGACTGCCTCTGGCTTCGCAAGCCTGCTAGTCGGTCAGACGTGGCAGGGTGCTCATGACCGCCTCGCGAAGGTTCGCCAGCCTTACCTGCAGTGGGTCGCTAGGGCGTTCGAACGCCTGCGTCCCCACGTTGATCCTTCTGTGCTGATCGACGAACAACAAGCCATTCCTCTTGCCCGACGCTTGATTGTGGAAATGGTTGATCTGGCAGATAACAAAACGATACTTGCTCGTCTCGATACAGTGCGCCGGGAGCACCAGCGAAAGCGCTCTGCGTTGGTTAGGCGTCTCGTTGCTTTCAAGCGAGCCTTCCCGAAACTGATGGTCCTACGCCTGGACTTTGGCTACGGAAAGGAGCACTCGCCGATCTCCACAGATCGCATCATTAGCGACTGGGAGGTGCTCAAGGCCTTCATCAGCACGAACTTTCCCAGCAATCTGGGCCATGTCGTCAAGCTCGAATACGGGCTGCAGAAGGGTGCCCACATGCACGTGCTGCTGCTGTTCAATGGCGCAATGGTGCGTCAGGATGTCACCATTGCCAAGCTGATCGGAGAGCATTGGTCCAAAGTGGTCACTGGCGGCATGGGTGTGTACTTCAATTGCAATGCTGCGCCCTACAAGAACAGGTTCAGTTACTGCGGCGTGGGGGTGTTCAACAAGTTAGATGAGGCAACGGTGGCTGGATTTCAGGCGGTGGCCGATTACATCACCAAGCCTGATCCGTTGGTGACCTTGATGATGCCCCGTGAGAAGCGGTTTTACCGCGCGCATCTGGCATTGCCAGAGCGCAAGCGTCGTCCCTGCTCTAAAAGTACGGCTCTGGCAGCTTAGGTAGAGCGAAATAGGAAGGGGCGCAAAGCCCCTTCGTCTGAACACCGGATAGTGGCTACGCAAATTGACCGGGCTCGGCTCAATGCTGCAGTGCACTTCTTGGCAAAAACTCCACGCCCGTGCGTTTCACCAGCTCCTGGTAGCTGATCGGCCTATCCACCGTCTCCCCCTCTCGGTTCTCTTGCCAATGCGCCCATGCCCTTTGGATGGTGGCGTCATAGACCAGCTTGTACAGATAGGTCGGCACCTTCACCCCATTGGAGCCAATGCGCGGCCCCGCATCCGTGAACACCGGCCCAGTGATCACAAACACATCCCCTTTGGCCCGCTTCACGTAGTGCCGCGTGTCCTGCTCGATCTTGTTCCAGGCGCCCCCGTTGTGTTGGGTATTCTGGGGGACCATGTTCGCCAGACTGAAACTCTGGGCCATGGAAGTGGGTGTGGCCATATCCCCCGCCGGCGCCATGTGGCCTCGGGAGTAACCTGAGTTTTTGTAATCCTCCAGCTCCGCACGCTCCCCACTGGGCAGCCGCGCATCCGCGAAGAACCGTTTGGCCCGTTTCTCATTGGCCCCTTCCAGCATCTGGCGATTCAGCCTCTGGGCTACGAACACCGGAGTCTTGGTCGTCCCGGAGTGAAGCACTGCAAAGGCCTCATAACAAAGCTCCCTCAGCTGCGGCCTGGGTGTGATGGCCGGTGGTATGCCATTCGCAAAGAACTGCGGGCACTGCGCAAAGGAGGTGGGCTCGGGCGTGAGCAGGGCCGCACTGTCGAACTGCGGAAACCGCGCCCAGGAAAGATTCGGTAGAGCAACGCCGGCCAGAGACAGGGCCAGCACAGCCGCCAGGCGCACACGGCCTGGCCAAGAGAACAAACTATTCACAGAAGGAGCATTCGGGTCGAACAAAACGGAGCCCGATTGGAGCACCGATCACCTCTCGCTTTGGGCCCGAATGCTCGGAAACCGCAGGGTTTTACAGCTGCTTGCAGGTGGGCTGCCCACAAACAGAAAAGGCTCCCAGTGGGAGCCCGATCTGCCTGCCCGCCCCTGCGGCTCAGTTAACACTCCCCATGGCAGCAGCACCCGCAAATGCAAAGTGCCACCACCATGGGAAGTCCCGCAACTGCTTCAAACCAATCTCAGCAGTTGGTCTGCCAAATTACATGGCGCTGAATTCACCCGAAGGGATCTGGCCGGTGCGCACAGCTTCAGCAGCCTGGGCACGCACGGCAGCGCGGTCAGCGGTGGACTTGTAGGTCACCACACGCGAACCAGCAGGCTCGATGCTGCGTGTTTGAGCCACGGTAGCGGCTTCGGCAGCCACTTCAGCGCGGGTGCGGTTCGTGTCGAACTTCAGGGCAAATTGCGAGCCATCGGCTTCGTCAGCATGGGCACTAAAGGCGGCGAAAGCGGCAACAGCGGCGACGGAGAGGAAGCGAGCGGTCTTGTTCATGATGAAAATCCTTGGAAGTTAAAAAGCGTCTCAAAAAAGCCGGGTCAAAAACCATTCCTGAACCGGGTTCGGTGAGTCGCCTTGCGGGTTCGGCTCATCGATGGGATGAACTGTACGCCGATGGTGTTCAGAGAAAAACCACCCAGTCGCGAACTAACTGTTCCAGTATTGAAAACAATCTCTCGGCACCTTCCTACGCCGAATCTCCGCGCCTTCGCGTCTCATCTAGCACGCCTTCAACTCGCTTTCAAGGCCTCCAAAAACTCCCGTGCATTGAGCTGGCTCTTGTCCTCCATGCAGTTGTTGAACACCGCATGCGGATACCGCACTGACCGCGCAATCGGGCTGTACCGCTGGGCCAGAGTCTGCAACTCTGCGGAGGTGTACGCATAGTCAAACCGCTCGGCCGCTGACTTGGCTGGCATCCCGTACGCCACCTCATTGCGCCCATGGGGCCTGAGCAATGGATGCGCTGGATGGGTGGACTGTGAAGCACTCGGGGGAGGTGCTGTATGCGGGACCGGGCCTGTGGTGTTGGTGGAGCCGCCTGCGCCGTTTTGAGCGTTGTGTCGAAGGAACCCGTAGGGCGTACCTGTGGTCAGCAGTTGGGGGCGCATTCGGCTACAGCACGTTTCTTTAAGACGGCTACGAATACAGTTTCGTGTTGGACGCAATGCTTTCTGACTATCAACGGGGTGGCTAATTTGCTCCGCATCAGTTTGCGGACAACGGACCTGCTTGTTAATCGTCCAGGTCTCGAAGTCGACCTTCCATGAATGATGAGCACCGAATCGTTACCTGCGTTGTAGGCGCATTCCAGAGCAGCAAGAGTTTTTTCGTGAACATCTTGCATTAGGTCTTCATAAGGTCGTTCTCTTGGACCAAGATGTCTCTCCCTTGACTTTAGATGTAGGTCCAACTCCAACTGATTTTTGGTGCGATACAGAGTCCAGTCCCCGGTTCCCTGGATGAACATGGAGCTTGTCGTACGAGGCATGTTTCCAAAGTCCTTTATCAATCGTTTTAGTATTCAGGGTGCAATTTAGTTCAGTGCAGCGAGCTACCTTGACAGGCCCGGTCACGATGTGCCGGGAGCTGTTTGTCTCAAGAGCGGTAGGCATGAAGTATCCGGCGAGTTCTAGGGAAACTCTTCACGAATCGCTCCTGACTGTGCCCTGGCGATGCCTGAAGTAAAACGGGACTGACTCTGAGCAATTGCGGGCGTGCAGTGCTCTTGGTGGGCACTGCGCGAGGGCAATCGTCCGACTTCTTGGGGCTCTACGCCCCCTGCACGCGCACCTGTCACAGGCCCGCCATCAGCTTGTGCCTTGCCATCCACAGGTTTGCCAGTGCAAACAGCGTCACGATCTGCGCTGTGTTCTTCTTGAGCCCACGGTAGCGCACCTTCACATATCCAAACTGTTGCTTGAGCACTCGGAAGGGATGCTCCACCTTGGCCCGGATGCTGGCCTTGATGCGCTCGAGCTGATCGATCAGCGCGTCCACGGGCTTGTCCTTATCCAAAGCGCGACGCAGTCCCGGGCGCATGGCCACATGCCAGCGTACGTGCTTGTTGGCGTCGGGCCGCTTGTCCACCCCTTGGTAGCCTGCATCACCAAAGGCGTCTGTCTCCTGCCCGTGCAGCAGACTGTTGGCTTCAATCACATCACCGACGTTGCCGCTGGTGCCTCGCACCGTATGTACCAAGCCCGAATCCGCGTCCACCCCAATGTGGGCCTTCATGCCAAAGTACCACTGATTGCCCTTCTTGCTTTGGTGCATCTCGGGGTCGCGCTCGCCGCTTTGGTTTTTGGTGGAGCTGGGCGCGGCAATGAGCGTGGCATCCACCACGGTGCCAGCTTTGAGTTGCAAGCCTTTGGCTTGCAGCAGGGCATTAACCGTGGCCAGAATCTGTTCGGCCAGCTTGTGGCGCTCCAGCAGATGGCGAAGGCGCAGGATGCTTGACTCGCTGGGGATGTGCTCATCCCAATGGGACAGGCCGGCAAAGTCACGAAAGGCGGGCACGTCGTGCAGCGCTTCTTCCATCGCTGGATCGCTGAGCTTGAACCACTGCGGCATGAAGTGGATGCGCAGCAGGGTCTGCACTGCAAAGGGCTGCTGCCCTCTGCGCCCGCTCTCAGGAGCGTAGGGCGCTATCAACGCCACTAGTTCAGCCCAAGGAACTACCAGCTCCATGGCGTCCAGAAATTCGCGCTTGCGGGTGCGCTTGACTGTGTTGCTCAGGCCCAGGCTGCTTTGCTTCATGGCCCTATTGTCTCGGCTCCAAGCCTTCGTAAGCACATCACGCAGGGATTCGTGCAGACCGTCCCTAGCAAGAAGGCTGGAGTGCTCCCCACCCATACAGTGATACCACAAGAGCCGTAGGGCCAGGCGATAACAAAGTCAGGGTGAAGTATCGGGATAGGGTGCCGCACTTCGCGGCGGTGCCGTATGGGGCCAGGGCCGCGGCGATGGAGGTTCGGATGCGCCGTTTTGAATTGCACGCGACGGGAGCGTCTGGGGCGAGTTAATTTTGGCTGGTGAGCTGCTTTGCAGCGGTTGCCGTCGCTCGTCCTGCCGCTATGGAAGTCCGCTGACGATCTCTCATCGGTCGTTCGGAGTAGTGGGCCATATTTTTGGATGGAGATAGAGAACACCAATCTATTAGCTCCTCACATGGCTTGCGCTTTCAAGCCAGCTTAAGCAGGTCCGCGAGGTCCATAGGCGGCTCGATAAAACGTTAAGAGCCTCTTAGCATGCAACTCGCCAAGCATGATCGCATCGGCATAGCCTTACATGCCTTGGCGACTGCCGCTCTCGATCTTGACGCCCGGTTGATTTTTGCGAATGGGCTTGACCTTCTCGTCGTGACAAGGTTCATAGTCAAAACATGAATCAACTGAAGGAGGCTCACATGGTCCGTTTCAATGTTCCTGACATGACGTGCGGTGGTTGCGCCCAGCGCATTCGTCGAGCAATAGCTCAGGCCCCAATGCCGGCGGGTGTCGAAGTAGAAATCGATGTGGCCGCGCGGCAGGTCCGCGTTCCTGGGCAAGCCGAAGACGACACTGTGGAGCTTGTTCGCTCCGCAATTGAGCGTGCCGGATACAAAGCAGACGCCGTGGTGGGGACTTCATCGGGCCGAACAACCGGTGGCTGCTGCTGTGCGTCTCGGTCCACAACCTCTGTTGATGTGAATCAAGGCGCTGCGAACCGTACGTCGTCATGCTGCAATTGAACCTACAAGGAGACCATCATGCGTCTGAATATCGTCGCTGGGCTGTTGACAACCCTTTTCGTGGCGGGATGTGCCATCGCGCAATCTCCAAAACCTACGGACGAACACGCAGGCCACCACCCCGGTGATGCGCAGAGCGGTGGCGTAGCCACCCAGTCTGCCCCGACAGCTACTACCCCGCCAGCACCGGACGCCTTTGATCGTCAGATGAAGGCGATGCAGGAATTGCACAAAAAAATGCAGGCGGCCAAGACTCCCGCCGAACGTTCTGCTCTGATGGACGAGCACATGAAGCTCATGCAGTCCGGCATGGCCATGATGGGTGCTGGTAATTCTGGTGGCATGGGTATGGGGATGATGCAGCAAGGGGCGCAGGCCAAACCTGCCGCACCTGCAGCCTCTGGAAACTCGGGCATGGGAGGCGGCATGATGGGCATGCACGCTCAAATGGAGCGCCGCATGGCCATGATGGAACAGATGATGCAAATGATGGTGGACCGCCAAGCGGTCATGCCATCCAAATAGCCCCCCCGCGAGCGTCCTGAGGGGCGCTCGCCACAAAATCTCATTGAGATTCTGTAAACCACCTTCCTGAATCGACCAGCGCAAGGCGTGTTTCCCCTGAGCCCGTTACTGCCGCCCGCAAGCACTACGCATTTCAGAAGTGGGGATGTGGTCGGCTCCTTTGCATCCATGCTTGATCGATAGCTCAATTGGGTGCCATTGATGGCGGCGACGGTGTTCTTATCGGGTCTTCAGTTTTCAGCGATAGCGACAGGGGGGGCGCCGCTGACCTGGTAGCGCCGCTTTGATCGGCACCCAGGCCATGGAGCCAGTCCGATTGAAGCTGCATTGCCTGACGTCGCCACGCAGCCTCTCGATCAGCAAACTCGACGCCCCTAAGCCTGCCTCACGAAGCCTAAGTGTCCAGCTGGTCGCGTTTTCTCGGCTTTCTCATCAGCACATAGGCTGCAGGAATCACGAACAAAGAAAGCAGCGGTGCGGTCACCATACCGCCCAGCATGGGAGCCGCGATGCGGCTCATGACCTCCGAGCCTGTCCCGCTGCTCCACACGATGGGTACCAGGCCCGCCAGGATGACGGCTACGGTCATGGCCTTGGGGCGCACGCGCAGCACTGCACCTTCCCGGATCGCGTCCAGCAGCTCTTCCAGCGTGGGCTGCCTGCCGTCTGGACATCTCTCTGCGAGTGCGTGCTTGAGGTAGATGAGCATGACCACCCCGAACTCTGCCGCGACCCCCGCCAGAGCGATGAAGCCCACACCGGTGGCGATGGACAGGTTGTAGTTCATCAGGTACAGGAACCAGATGCCCCCAGTGAGCGCGAATGGCAGCGTCGCCATGATCAGTCCCGCCTCGCCCATGCGCGAGAAGGTCAAGTACAACAGCACGAAGATGATCAGCAAGGTGGCAGGCACCACGACTTTCAGGCGGGCATTGGCCCGCTCCAGGTACTCGAACTGACCTGAGTACGTGATGCTGACCCCGGGCTCCAGCTTGATCTGGCGGCCCACCGCATCGCGCAGGTCATTGGCCACCGATGCCAGATCGCGCCCCCGCACATCGACATACACCCAGCCCGATGGGCGGGCGTTCTCGCTCTTGAGCATGGGGGGGCCATCGGTGATGGAGATGCTGGCCACCGTGCCCAGCGTGATCTGCTGCCCCATGGGCGTGGAGATGGGCAACTGGGCCAGGCGTTCCGGGGAGTCGCGCCACTCACGCGGATAGCGCAGGTTGATCGGGAAGCGGGCCAAGCCCTCGACCGTTTCAGACACGTTTTCACCACCGATGGCCCCGGAGACCACGGCCTGGATTTCGGACACGTTCAGCCCGTAGCGCCCTGCGGCCGTGCGGTCGATGCGGACATCGACGTAGCGCCCCCCCGTCAGGCGCTCTGCCAACGACGAAGTCACTCCCGGAATGCCCTTGGCGACCTGCTCGACTTGGGCAGCGATCCCGTCGATCACCTTCAGGTCGTTGCCGGTCACGGCACAGGCCACGGGCGACGCTGGCAAGCCAGCTGCCATGGCTGCGGCCTCTATGACTGATGGAGAGGTACGAAAGATCGACAAGGACGCGGGGAAAATCACCATCAAGCATGGCGACATCAAGCATCTAGACATGCCGGGGATGACCATGGTGTTCCCAGCCAAAGACAAGGCCCTGCTCGACAAGACGCAAGTTGGCGACAAGATCCGCTTCATGGTGATCAACGAGGGTGGAAAGATGGTCGTCACTGCCATCGAACCTGCCAAGTAGGGATAGAAGTGTTTGACGGCGCCCCCAAGAATGGGTGCGCTTTCGCTCATACCTCAACCCACCAAGGAAAAATCATGAAAACGCTCCTTATTGCCCTCGCCATCACAGCAGCATCGTCCGCATTCGCCGCTGGCGACACCCAGGAAGCCACGCCCTATACCAACTCCAAGGCGCAAGCGCATGGCGAAGACCACAAGAAAGCCCGTCCTGCAACCGGTGTGAAGCAGATCAAGGATGGCGGTACAGCGCGAGGTGAAGGCTCTGGCCTTGCGGACACCAGCAAGGCCGAAGCCCGTGGTCAGGAAAAGGCCAATGCGCGTGAAGCCATGCCGCACAAGGAAGCCACTCCGGGCTCCACGCCTAAGTAATGCAAACAGGTGGGCCACAAGCGTGGCCCGCCCAAGTACGGGCTGGCCGCAATCGTGGTGCAAGGTGATGGCTCTGCAAGCCACCTCACGGCCTAGTTCAATGCCCGCTCCGATGCACGTGTACGCCACGCATCCATGTCATGAGATCCAAATGACTGGTTGTCGGCTTGTTGGTTACCCCAGAGTGAGCGGGGGCGGCCTTGGCACCGCGACGCTTCGGTTTGACAAAGCTAGCACTGTGATTGGGGGCCGAGGGACTGTCTGCGGCGAGGTTTTCCAGAATCGCGCAATGGGCATGTTCGTCACCTGCGCACACAGAAACCAACTGCTCTAACGCCGATTTCATCTCGACAATTTCCCGTAGCTTCCGCCAAATGGCGCTCGGCTATCGCTTTTAACTGCCGACGGCGTGTGTCACCCCATTGCATTGGCCGATCCACTCCTTGATCTGGGGCCTGGAGTGTTAAGGTTGTTCGATTTGCCGATACCGTCTGGGTCAGGAAAACGCTGCCCAGCAATATCAAGCAAATGACAAGGATTCTTCGCACGGAGGAGCTGTACTCCAGCTGCCTGCCGGCGCCCTGAGCACTGCCAGTCAAATGCTGCGCTGATTCACCCGCTTTGACAGCGCGTCTGCACTCTCGCGTCGCTCACTATACCGATCCACCAGATAGTCTGCACTATCGCGGGTCAGCAGCGTGAACTTCACCAGCTCTTCCATTACATCCACCACACGCTCGTAGTAGCTTGATGGCTTCATGCGGCCACTTTCGTCGAACTCCAAAAAGGCTTTTGCGACCGACGACTGGTTGGGGATGGTGATCATGCGCATCCACCGACCCAGTACCCGCATCTGATTGACGGCATTGAACGACTGCGAGCCACCCGAGACTTCCATCACCGCCAGGGTCTTGCCCTGGGTCGGCCGCACGGCCCCCACGGACAGAGGTATCCAGTCGATCTGCATCTTCAGGATGCCGGTCATCGCGCCATGGCGCTCCGGTGAGGTCCAGACCATGCCCTCCGCCCATTGGGCCAGCTCTCGCAACTCCACCACCTTCGGATGGCTGTCGGGCTCTGCGTCCGGCAGTGGCAGCCCTCGCGGATCGTAGATGCGGGTTTCAGCACCGAGGGCGCGCAGCAGTCGCGCAGCCTCTTCGGTCAGCAATCGGCTATAGGAGCGCTCTCTCACAGAGCCGTAGAGCAGCAGGATGCGGGGTGCATGGGTAGAACGCTGTGCGGGCACCAGTCGCTCAAGATCGGCCTGCTCGAAGAGCGTGGCATCAACGTTGGGAAGATCCGGATTCATACCAGTCCTTTGAAGAGTTCACGACCTTGACCACCAGCAGCATGACCGGCACCTCGATGAGCACCCCCACCACCGTGGCCAGGGCCGCACCCGAATGAAAACCGAACAGGCTGATGGCTGTCGCCACGGCCAGCTCGAAGAAGTTGGAAGCACCGATCAATGCTGATGGGCAGGCAATGGCATGCTTTTCTCCCGCTGCGCGATTGAGCCAATACGCCAGTGCCGAGTTGAAGAACACCTGGATCAGGATGGGTACGGCCAGCAATGCGATGACCAGGGGCTGCTGCAGGATGGCCTCGCCCTGGAACGCGAACAGCAGCACCAGGGTGAGCAGTAGCGCAGCAATGGACCAGGGACCAATGCGATGCAGCGCAGCGTCGAACACGGCTTGACCTCGGGCCAGCAGTGCCCGGCGCAACCATTGGGCCAGCACAACGGGAATCAAGATGTACAGGACGACAGAGGTGAGCAACGTGTCCCACGGCACCGTGATTGCCGACAGGCCCAGCAGGAAAGCCACGAGCGGCGCGAACGCGACGATCATGATGCTGTCGTTCAGCGCGACCTGGGACAGCGTGAACAGCGGGTCGCCCCCCGTGAGACGGCTCCACACGAACACCATGGCGGTGCACGGGGCGGCGGCCAGCAGGATCAAGCCAGCGATGTAGCTGTCGATCTGGTCAGCTGGCAGGTATGGGGCAAACCACTGACGTATGAACAGCCAGCCCAGAAAAGCCATGGAGAATGGCTTGACCAGCCAGTTCACGAATAAGGTGACCCCGATGCCGCGCATGTGGTTGCGCACTTCGCCCAGGGCGGCGAAGTCCACCTTGAGCAGCATCGGAATGATCATCACCCAGATGAGCAGGCCCACCGGAATGTTCACGCGGGCGACTTCCCACGCACCAATCGCGCGTGCTGTTCCAGGAAACACCTGGCCCAACCCGATCCCCACCACGATGCACAGCACCACCCACACGGTGAGGTAGCGCTCGAACACGCTCATGCTGGATTTCTGCATCCCGTTTCTCAGTTTGTGACCAGTTGGCGAGCGGTGGTCTGAAGCACCGCCTTGGCCAGCTTGTCTTCGGGAAGGCTAACCAGCAGTTCGAGCCGACGCTTCATGGCGTGCAGCGTCTGGCGGAAGGCTTCAAGTTGCTGCTCGTCCGTGCCGTCGCCCTCGCTGGGGTCTGCATAGCCCCAGTGCGCTGTGGCGGGGTGGCCTAGCCAGATGGGGCAGACCTCGCCCGCCGCGTTGTCGCACACCGTGATGATCAGGTCCATCTGGGGCGCGTCGGGCGTGGCGAACTCATCCCAGCTCTTGCTGCGCAGGCCTTCGGTGGAAATGCCTGCTTTTTGCAGCACCTGCAGTCCGAGGGGGTTGGGCTGCTGGTTGTCGCGTGGGCTGCTCCCAGCGGAGTAGGCCTTGAACCGACCGGCACCCATGTCATTGAGCAGCGCTTCGGCCAGGATGCTGCGCGCCGAGTTGTGTGTGCAAAGAAAGAGAACTTTCAAGGGTTGTGGGGTTGCGCTCATGGTGAACTCCAGGGTCAATGGTGGTGAGATAGGTGAATCTGGGCTGAGCGCACAGGCGCTTGGGGCATGGATTGCCCTACAGGGAACCCTCAGCAGTTGCAGGAGGCGGCCTCTTCAGTGAGGCATAGCGCACCCTGGCAACAGTTTTCTGTCAGGTAGGCCAGCAGACCGTTCATGGTCTGGTACGAGGCGCGATACACCAGGTTGCGCCCGTGGCGCTCCTGGCTCACCAGGCCAGCATGGGCCAACTCTTTGAGGTGAAACGACAGGGTGTTGGAGGCTACTCCCAGCTGCTCGGAGATTGCGCCAGGGGTGAGACCATCCTTGCCTGCCACGACGAGTGCGCGGAAGACACGGAGGCGTACCTCTTGAGCAAGCGCTGCAAGCGAGCGGACAACTTCAGGCTCATTCATTTCTCAATAATACACCAATTATTGAAATATAAGCCGGCTAAATCCACTCCTATTTGCATGGCGAGTGGCGGCTCGGGAAATGCGATTCGCCCCAATGGCCGTGATGAGTGGCACGCTCCAAAATCACACACCCTGGCTCGACCATCGAGGTACGCAGTCCAAAAGGCGCCAGCATCGGTCAGGGGTGGCGGCTTGCATCCGAAATCCTTGATTGAAGGAATCAGTCAGTAGACTGATTGGTCTTCTCTCAGGGCCGTCAACAACAACAGAAGGGATTTCTCGACTGCGGCACGATCCCGCTCACTCAGGCAGGCAAGCAATTGCACTGCGTGGTCATCCAGGGCAGCATTCCAATGATTGACTGACTGAAACCCTTCGTCGGTGAGCGTGACCAACCATTTCCGGGAATCGGCGGGATTGGGCTCCTTGACGACCAGACCACGGGTCGCCAGTGCGTCAACAGAACGCGACACCCAACTTTTTTCGCGTCCAACCCGCCTGCCCAGTTCAGTCATCGCAAGCGTCCCGGAGCGCTCCAGTTCGGCGAGCAGATTGCATTGGCTGTTCATCTTGCTGTTGCGTTCCACTGACCTACTTTGCGATTGTGTGAACAAACGGGCGACCTCCCGCAACAGACTTCCCGAAATGGCCGTTGTCATTTTGGTGCGTATTGCAGTGGATAGTATGAAGTCTTGGTTTTTTTGTGTGGCCAACGCTTCCGCTCAAGAGCCAAGGCGGTCGGCTCATAGCGCCGAAACTAGCTCGTGGAAGTGAGCATGTTCAGCCAACTATGCGGTCTGGCTACCCTCGTACCCTTCGAAGAAGGCGCAGGCCATTGCCCACCACCAGCAAGCTCGCTCCCATATCCGCGAAGACCGCCATCCACATGGTGGCCGTGCCAACGACCGCCATCACCAGGAAGACGCTCTTGATGCCCAATGCCAAGGTGATGTTCTGCCAGAGAATGGCGTGGGTGCGCTTGGATAGACGCACCGTCTCGGCGACGCGCTGCAGGTCATCGTTCATGATGACCACATCGGCTGCTTCCATGGCCGTGTCGGTTCCCGCCGCACCCATGGCAAAACCGATGTCGGCCTGCGCCAGCGCCGGCGCATCGTTGATGCCGTCGCCGGTCATGCCGGTGGCGCCATAGCGCTTTTGCATTTCCTTGATGGCGTCGAGTTTGGCTTCGGGCAGCAGATCTCCACGGGCGTCATCAATGCCGGCCTGCGCCGCGATGGCTTTTGCGGTGGCCGTGTTGTCGCCGGTCAGCATCACCGAGGTCACACCCAGTGCCTTGAGATCGACGATGGCCTGTTTCGATGTCTCACGGATGGTGTCCGCTACCGCGAACAGCGCCAGGACGCCTGAATCGTCAGCCAGGAGGGTTACCGTGCGGCCTTGTTTTTCATGGGTGGCCAGCTCCGCCTCCAGCTCCGGACCGCACAGTCCTAGCTCATGGATCAGTCGGTGATTGCCCAGCATCAAGCGCACACCATTCACCATGCCTTCGACGCCGCGCCCAGGCAAGGCCTTGAAGCTTTCTGCTTCTGGACCCTTTACATCCAAGCCCTGGACAATCGCCTTGGAAACCGGGTGGTCGGAACGAGCCGCCAGGCTGGCAGCCATCTGCTGGACTGCTGCCTCGTCACCGGCACCCCACACCTGCCACTTCACCAGCTTGGGTTTGCCTTCGGTGATGGTGCCGGTCTTGTCCAGCGCCACCGCCTTCAGAAGCCGGGCATCTTCCAAGTAGGTTCCGCCCTTGATCAAGATCCCACGGCGCGCTCCCGCGGCCAATCCGCTGACCACCGTGACCGGCGTGGAAATGACCAGAGCGCATGGGCAGGCGATCACCAGCAGGACCAGGGCCTTGTAGAGCGCCTCCAGCCAGGTAAGTCCCATCAGGAAAGGAGTGAGGACCGCCACCGCCACGGCAATGGCGAAGACTGCGGGGGTGTAGATGGAGGCGAACCGATCCACAAAGCGCTGCGTCGGAGCGCGCGTGCCCTGCGCCTGCTCAACGGCTTGGATGATCCTGGCCAGGGTGGTGTTGCTCGACAAGGCTGTGACCTCGAACTCCAGCTCACCAGTCTCGTTGATCGTGCCGGCGAACACCTGGTCGCCAGGTGCCTTGTCCACGGGGATGCTCTCGCCAGTCACGGGGGCCTGGTTGATGGCGCCATTGCCCTTGGTCACCTTACCGTCCAGCGGCACGCGTTCGCCCGGCTTGATGCGCACGGTCGCTCCGATGGCCACCGAAGCCACCGGTGTAGCGGTCCATGCTCCGTTGGTGCCCAGTACCAAAGCCTCTTCGGGCGCCAGTTCCAGCAAGCCCTTGATAGCGTTTCGGGCCCGGTCCACTGCCTTGGCTTCGATGAGCTCCGCAATCGCGTACAAAGCCATCACCATCGCGGCTTCTGGCCACTGACCAATGAGGAATGCGCCGGTGACGGCCACCGACATCAGCGCATTGATGTTCAGCTTGCCGCGCAGCAGCGCCGCAATGCCTTTTTTGTAGGTGTCGATGCCGGCCAGCCAGATAGCCAGAGCGGCAATCGCCATGCCGGCCACTTTCCAGGCCATCTGGTCGGGAGCAAAGAACGAGAGGACCTCAGCCCCCGTGGCGAACACCAGCGCGGCTACCAGCCGGGAGATGCCGCCTGCAAAACCATGTCCATGGTCGTCGCCTTCGGCTGGTTCGCCCGCCTGTCCGCCCTCGGAGCCATTGGCGCCTGGAACTGGCTGCGGATCGAAGCCCGCTTTGCGGATGGCATCGAGTGCCAACGGGTAGGTGCCTTCCTCTGCATCGATCTTCAGCGTCCGCGCGCCCAGCTGAAAACCCAGAGAACGAATTCCACCCAGAGGTTCCAGAGCACGGCGAATCTCAGCCTCCTCCGCACTGCAATCCATGGTCGCTATGCGAAACAACCGTCCTTGGCTGCCTTGGGATGGTGCTGCGGTAGCGACCGGCCGTGGATCGAAGCCTGCCTTGCGGATTGCATCGAGCGCCAGGGGCAAGGCGTGATCCTCCGCATCGATCTTCAGAGTGCGCGCGCTGAGCTGGAAGCCCAGTGAACGGATACCCTGCACAGGCTCCAAAGCCCGCCGTATCTCAGCCTCTTCGGCACTGCAGTCCATGGTGGCGATCCTGAACAGCTTGGCTTGGTTCGGGTTGCCTGGTGAAGGAACTGAAGTTGGGACATTCGAACAGCCTGAGGAGCAGCAGGTGTCAACAGCGCTGGGAGGTGTGCTTGTTTCTGATTTCATGGTCCAATTGGAAACCTTGAAGTGGCTTTAAAGTCAAGCGGCGAATAAAAAATTCGCAGCTTCGTCCTACGTAAATCGGATTCTTGAAGGCGCCGCGCTCAGTGGCAGCGTCACAAACGATCCCAGTCTGTCGAAATCGCCATCAGTTAGAGCGGATTTCGATTCCCACATTCGTCACCCCGTTCTCTGACGATGCGACTGGCTTGCCCTGATGCATGCGTGCAATCGCACCTACTATGGCCAGCCCGAGGCCATGGTTGCTCTGCCCATGGCTGCGAGCAGGATCTGCACGGAAAAATCGGTCAAACAGCTGCGGAAGTATCTCGGGATCGATCGTGCTGCCGTAGTTGGTGACACTGATCAGCACACGACCCTCATCGGTGGTTCTGAGGTTGACCTGGACGATTGAGCCAGGGCTCGCGTATCGAGTGGCGTTGCCGAGCAAGTTCGACAGGGCACGGCGCAACAACGGCACGTCGAAGGCGCCATGCGCATCGCCGACCACCTTAGCGGTGAGACCAGCCTCGGCCAGTGCTGCTTCGTGGTAATCCAGTACGTCAGCAGCCACCGATGCAAGAGTCGCAACGGGGGCCCGACGTGCTCCCACACCCCGATCCGCCTGGGACAGGAACAGCATGTCATTGACGATGCCCGTCAGGCGGTGCAGTTCCTCCAAATTGGACGCCAGCACCTCGCGAATATCCGCCTGCTCAGGGCGCAGCAAAGCCAGCTCATTGTTGGCAATGAGCGTGGCCAAAGGCGTGCACAACTCATGCGCCACGTCCGCATTGAAGCCTTCCATCTGGGAGTAGGCCTTCTCAATGCGAGCCAGGAGCGCGTTGAACTGGTCGATCAGAGGCACGAGCTCAAGGGGCTGCTCGGCGCTGTCGAGACGTTGATGCAGATTGTCAGCCGATACTGCACGCGTCTGGCTGGCCAGTCTTCGGACAGGCGCCAGGCCCAAGTTGACCAGGGAGAATCCGCCCAGTGATACAACGACGGCCCCACCGATGGCCGCGACCAGCAAGGTAAGAGCCAGCCGGTGCAACAACTGGTTGTCGGTTTGGATGTCCAGCGACAGCTGGACGCGCAAGTTTTTTGGGAGAGTCTGGTCCGCAGTCTGTGCTACTTCGAACTGCCGTTGGCGCCAAACCGTCTTCGCATTCTGGTTGCGAGTGTGGGCGTAGAGAACAATCCCGTCCGCCTGCGCGACTTCGAGCGACAGATCTCCGTGCCCCACAAGGAAGTCATCAAGTTTGTGCGCAAGGTCTTCCGAATCCCCATGCTCCTTGCCATCCCCCAGCAAATGCCGAATGACGTTTTCCTTTTGCTCCAGCGTTTCCTCTTGCCGATCACGAAAATTGAACTCGGTCACCAGATACACCGCCAGACAGACCACCCCGAGTCCGGCAAAGCTCTGCAGCGCCAGCCACCACGACAACCGCTGGCGCAATGAGCGATGTTGGGCCAGCTCCTTCATCCGTTGCGGTCCTCCATCACGTATCCCATGCCGCGAATGGTGTGGAGCAGCGCAGTGCCAAACGGAACATCGATCTTGGTACGGAGGCGCCGGATCGCGACTTCCACTACGCTGGTATCGCTGTCGAAATTCATGTCCCACACCTGCTCAGCGATCTCAGTGCGAGAAAGCACTTCGCCTTTTCTTCTCAGAAACAGAGTCAGCAGCAGAAACTCCTTCGCAGTCAACTCCAAGCGCTGGCCACACCGGGACGCTTTGCGCCGTACCAGGTCTAATTCCAGGTCGCCCAACCGCAGTTGCGTGGGCTCTGCGGCATCCCGCGCGCCATGGGTCCGCCGCAGCAGCACCTGGATGCGGGCGCTCAGTTCGGAAAACGCAAAGGGCTTGACCAGATAGTCGTCGGCACCCGTCTTGAGTCCCAATACCCGATCCTCGACGCTGACCCTTGCTGTCAACATCAAGACCGGGGTCTGCTTGGTCTTGCGAAAGGCCGTTAGAAGGCTGAAGCCGTCGATCCCTGGGAGCATCGCGTCCAAGACCAGCAGATCGTGCACGCCTTCCAGAGCCATGTGAAGGCCATCCACCCCGTTGTGTGCAACGTCTACCACGTAGCCGATCTCTCCCAGGCCCTTGCGCAGATACTCGGCCAGCTTGACTTCGTCTTCGATGAGCAGAATTTTCATGCCGCCATTCTCGAAGAATGTGGCGCGTTTGTAGTTTACGAATTTGTAATCTGGCGGTGGGCGCAGTGTCGCGCGCGGATTTTTACAGTCTCCTCGTGTCGAAAGGCATAGTCCCGGCAAATCGCCGAGGGCTGATTCAAATCAAGGGACAACACCATGACCGTTCGCAAACCCCTCACGCTCACTTTGATTGCCTTCGCTATCGCGGCTCCAGGATTGGCATCTGCCTCGTCGCTGTACCATCCCGCCGACGGCGAAGTGGGCATGACCACCCATCCCGACCACATGCAGAGCACAATGTCCCGTGGCGATGTGCTTCAGGCTGTCGAAGTGGCGCGCAAGGATGGCACCCTGGCGATCCTTTCACGCGGAGGTGCCTTGCCTGTCAAAGCAACGGGCGTAACGAAGACCCGCGAGCAAGTTCAACAGGAATTTCTCAACATGTCGGCAGCTGAAAAGAAGGCGCTTCTGGACATGAACGGCGGCGCTCGCTGATTTCCCACCCCAGTGCCCTTCAGCGGCCATCCAAGCCTCAGTGCGCCCTTCATGACGCATGCTAGACTTCAATAATGCGCCGCTTGATCGCTGTTTTTATGCTTGCATTGCTTCCGTTCCAGTTCAGCTGGTCTGCGGTGGCTGCTTATTGCATGCATGAGAACTCAACCGCGCAGTCGCAGCACCTTGGGCATCACGAACACAAGCATGAAGCCAAAGGCGGGAATGGTCAGGCCGAAAAGTCCAGCCAGGGAGCCGATGCATTTGATGTTGACTGTTCAGTCTGTCATGGCGCGGGTATCGGGGCCTTAAACTGGTCAGATGCAAAGCCAGTCTTCATCCATGAAAGCCGCGTGGAGCCTCCTTCAGGCAAGCGCCTGCTGGCTGTAACCCCCACGCCCCCAGACCGCCCTCAGTGGTCCGTCCTCGCCTGATCGGCGGGGGCATCTCACTTTTCTTTTTCAGTCTTGTCTGCCATCGCGGCGGAAGCAGTTGCGTGTGTTGCAGCTGAAGTGACTGACGAGTTGCCAGGCAGCTGCACGGTTGCAAGTCCGCCGATTCCCGCGTGTTTTGAAATCACTGGAGAATCGGATGTTCAAGGGTACTTACCTTCAAGAGATGCCGCCCGCATGGCGCGGCCGTAGAAAGATCAAGCTCGCGGCAGGCGCTGCAGCTATATGGCTGAGCGCCTCGGGCGGTGCCTTTTCGCAGGGCTTGCCACCAGGGCACGTCGTTGGAGAACGAGCACCTCAGGCTGCTGCAGCCGCCACTGCGGAGCCATTGTCGTTGGCCAAGGCCATCGAATTGGCCCTGGAGGGAAATCCGGAGGTGGCTGCGGCGAAACGCCAATTGGAGGCAACCGAAGGACAGGTTCTTCAAGGACGCTCGCGCCCCAATCCAGAGCTTGCGTACTCCCTGGAAGACGCACGCTCCAAGACGCGTACGCAAAGCTGGCAACTCAATCTTCCCTTGGAACTGGGTGGGAAACGTGCGGCGCGCACCAAGGCGGCCGAAAAATCGCGCGAGCAAGCACAGGCCCAACTCGCCGAGCTGCAAGCCACCGTGCGGGCCAATGTCGCTGCCGCTTACTTTGATGTTCTGACTGCGCAGGAACGATTGGTACTGGCCAGAGACAGCGCAGCGCTGGCCAAATCTTCAACGGATACCGTCTCAAAGCGTGTAGCCGCTGGCAAAGTATCCCCAGTGGAAGAGTCCAAGGCCCGGGTTGCCGAAGCCGGCGTTCGCGTCGAACTCGCCCAGGCCGCAAGCGAACAACGCAATGCACTGTCTCGCCTTTTCGCGCTGTTGGGACGGATCGATGCGCCGTACACCGTCCTGGAGGGCAAGGCCGAGAACCTGCCCTCGGTCCCGAGCCTCGTCGATCTCCAGCCCCTGATTGCTTCTTCGCCAGGCGTGGTACTTGCGCGAATCGAGGTGGATCGGCGCAAGGCCTTGACCGACCTGGAACAAAGCAAGCGCGTCCCCGATGTCACCGTCAGCGTCGGCATGCAGCGCAGCAACGAGACGCAGCGCAACGTCCTTCTTTTCGGGGTCTCTGTGCCTCTTCCCGTCTTCGACCGCAACCAAGGCAACCTCCTGGAGGCGCTGAAACTTGAGGACAAGGCCCGCGATGAGCTGCAAGCAGCCACCGTGCGCCTGCACAGCGAAGTGGCGCAGGCACGAGAGCGCCTTTCCACGATCACCGCAGAGGTTCAGTCACTGCAGCAGGAAGTTCTGCCCGGTGCGAAGTCGGCCTATGACGCCGCCACCATTGGGTTCGAGAACGGTAAGTTCAATTTCCTGGAAGTGCTCGATGCCCAACGCACTTACTTCACAGCCAAATCCCAGTACCTCAAAGCCCTTGGCGAAGCACACCGTGCAGCGGCTGATATCGACCGCCTGCTCGGGGCCAGCATGGTTCCCGGCCTGATCGCAACGCAACACTGAGCATGACCATGAACACGAACTCCAGCAAATCCACCATCAGTAAAAAACACCTGATCGCCATTGCAGTAGTCCTCGCAATAGGGGTCGGCGCGGGAACCTTCATCTTGCAAGGTGGCGGCAAGCCCAAAGCCGCAGCCACCGAGGACGATGGCCACGGTCACGGCGGCCATACCGAGGCCAAGGGACACGGCGACGGCGAGCACCATGGCAAGGGTAGCGAAAAGGGCCACGACGATGACAAGGGGCATGCCGATGGTGAACACCATGAAAAGAGCGAAGCCAAGGGACCACATGGCGGTACCGTGTTCAAGGAAGGCGACTTCAGCTTGGAAGCATTGTTGTCTGAAGACGGTGGCGAGCCTCGACTGCGAATCTGGCTGTCCGACAAAGATAAACCGCTGCCCCTGAATGCTGCAACGGTCACGGCAACTGTGACCCGCCAGACAGATGAAAAGCAGAAACTGACGTTTGCCGCTGAAAAAGACAGTCTTGTCAGCCGAGAGATCGTTGCTGAACCCCATGCTTTCGACATCGAGATCATTGCGCAGACTGCCACAGAGCCTTTCATGTTCGTGATGAGCAAGGAAGAAGGAAAGATCGAACTGACCGATGCCCAGATAAAGGCTGCATCCATCAGCCTGGACGCTGCTGTGAAAGCCAACATCAAGACGGCGTTGCTCCTTCCCGGGGAGATACGCTTGAACGAAGATCGCACGTCTCACGTTGTTCCCCGGCTTGCGGGAGTCGTGGAAAGCGTCAATGCCAGCTTGGGCCAAGTGGTCAAGAAAGGGCAAGTTTTGGCGGTGATCGCGAGCCCGACTGCTTCCGAGCAACGCAGCGAGCTGCAGACGGCCCAAAAGCGCTTAACGCTGGCAAAGACCACCTACGAGCGAGAAAAAAAGCTGTGGGAGCAGAAGGTGTCTGCCGAGCAAGACTACCTGCAGGCCAAGCAGGCCTTGAGCGAAGCAGAGGTCGCAGTAGCCAACGCCAATCAGAAACTGAGCGCGATGGGCCTGTCCGCCTCGTCGGTAGCAGGACTGAACCGTATCGAGTTGCGAGCGCCCTTTGATGGCATTGTCATCGAGAAGCACCTTAGTCTCGGCGAAGCCGTGAAGGAAGATGCTGCGGTTTTCACCATCTCGGACCTTTCTCAGGTTTGGGCTGAGATCAACGTTCCGGCGAAGGATCTGCCATCGGTGCGCGTGGGCGAAAAGGTCACGATCAAGGCCACCGCCTTTGACGCCTCGGCCACAGGCACTGTCGCTTTTGTAGGAGCGCTCATTGGCGAGCAAACCCGCACGGCAAAAGCCCGCGTGGTTCTTGACAACCCCAAGGGCGCTTGGCGCCCCGGCCTGTTTGTCAATGTTGAGGTGGTGTCCGAAGAAACGGCAGCGCCTGTAACCATCTCGGCCGACGCCGTCCAAAACGTCGGGGAAAAGCCGGTGGTCTTCCTCAAGGTTGATGGAGGCTTTATCGCTCAACCCGTGAAGCTGGGCCGAAGCGATGGCAAGCGGGTCGAAGTCCTCTCGGGTCTCAAAGCCGGTATGCCCTACGCCTCGACCGGCAGCTTCGTCGTGAAGTCTGAACTCGGCAAGGGATCTGCCGAACACACGCACTGATCGCGGAGCGCATACATGTTTGAAAAACTCATTCGATTCTCGATCGAACAGCGATGGTTGGTGCTTCTAGCGGCCCTGGGCATGGCGGCGCTTGGCGTCTTCAGCTACCAAAAGCTGCCTATCGATGCGGTCCCTGACATCACGAACGTCCAGGTTCAGATCAACACCCAGGCCGCAGGCTACTCGCCTTTGGAGACTGAGCAGCGGGTTACATACCCCATCGAGACGGTCATGGCTGGCCTGCCAAACCTGGAGCAGACCAGGTCGCTTTCGCGGTACGGCCTGTCGCAGGTGACCGTCATTTTTAAAGACGGAACCGACATCTATTTTGCTCGGCAGCTCGTCAACGAGCGTATCCAGGAGGCGCGCGACAAGCTGCCTGCCGGCATCACGCCAGCGCTGGGGCCCATCTCGACCGGGCTGGGCGAAATCTATCTCTGGACTGTCGAAACCAAGGACGGGGCGAAGAAGCCCGACGGCTCGCCCTATACCGCGACAGACCTGCGCGAGATTCAGGACTGGATCATCAAGCCACAGCTGCGAAATGTTCCTGGCGTGACCGAGATCAATTCCATTGGCGGCTTTGCCAAGGAATACCAGATCGCGCCCATCCCTGAACGCCTGGCTTCTCTGGGCGTGACACTGCAGGATGTGGTCACTGCGCTGGACCGCAACAACGGCAATGTGGGCGCGGGCTATATCGAAAAGCGTGGCGAGCAGTATCTGATTCGTGCACCTGGTCAGGTGAAGTCGCTGGAAGACATCGGTAACGTGATCCTGAGCAGCGCCAACGGTGTCCCTGTGCGCGTGCGCGACGTGGCTGAGGTGGGCATTGGCCGGGAACTGCGCACCGGTGCAGCAACCGATAACGGGCGCGAAGTGGTCCTCGGCACGGTGTTCATGCTGATCGGCGAGAACAGCCGGACTGTCTCGCAGGCGGTGGACAAGAAGATGTTGGAAGTCAACAAGAGCCTCCCAGACGGAGTACACGCGGTGACGGTCTACGACCGTACCGTGCTTGTTGACAAAGCCATCAGTACGGTGAAGAAGAACCTGCTGGAAGGCGCAGTTCTCGTGATCGTGATCCTGTTCCTCTTTCTGGGCAACATCCGCGCCGCAATCATCACGGCAATGGTCATCCCCTTGTCGATGCTCTTCACCTTCACGGGTATGGTCCAGTACAAGGTGAGCGCCAACCTGATGAGCCTGGGGGCGCTGGACTTCGGCATCATCATCGACGGCGCTGTCGTGATCGTGGAGAACTGCGTGCGGCGACTTGCCCACGCTCAGGCGCACCACGGCCGGCCGCTGACCCGGGCCGAGCGCTTTCATGAAGTGTTTCTGGCCTCCCAGGAGTCACGCCGCCCATTGCTGTTCGGACAGCTCATCATCATGGTGGTGTACCTGCCCATCTTCGCGCTGACAGGCGTTGAAGGGAAGATGTTCCACCCCATGGCATTCACGGTGGTCGCGGCACTGCTGGGCGCCATGATTCTGTCGGTGACATTCGTCCCCGCAGCGGTGGCCCTGTTCATCGGCAATCGGGTCAGCGAGAAGGAAAACTTCCTGCTGGGCCATGCCAAGCGCTTGTATGGTCCACTGCTCGACCGTGTCATGGCCGCCAAGGCGGTCGTACTGACCGCAGCTGCAGTTGCTGTGGTCTTGTGCGGGTTGATCGCCACGCGCATGGGCAGCGAATTTGTGCCCAATCTCAATGAAGGCGACTTTGCGATCCAGGCGCTGCGCATCCCGGGTACCAGCCTTTCCCAGTCAGTCCAAATGCAGCAGCAGATTGAAAGGACCTTGAAAGAGAAGTTCCCCGAGATCGAGCGCATCTTCGCCAGAACCGGTACTGCGGAGATTGCCTCGGACCCCATGCCGCCGAACATTTCGGACGGGTACATCATGCTCAAGCCAATGGCCGAATGGCCCGAACCTCGAAAAACCCGCGACGAACTACTCGCGGCGATTCAGGAAGTCATCGGGAAAATCCCGGGCAACAACTATGAGTTCTCCCAGCCCATTCAGCTGCGCTTTAACGAGCTGATCTCCGGGGTGCGCAGTGACGTAGCCGTGAAGATCTTCGGTGACGACATGGATGTCCTGAACAAGTCCGCAGAAGAAGTCTCCGCAATGCTGCAGAAGATTCAGGGCTCCTCTGAGGTGAAGGTTGAGCAGACGACGGGGCTTCCGATGCTCACCGTGAATATCGACCGCCAGAAGGCTGCTCGCTATGGTCTGAACGTTGCCGACATTCAAGACACTGTGGCCACCGCTATCGGTGGACGCGAGGCCGGCACTATGTTCGAGGGCGACCGCAGATTCGACATCCTGGTTCGTCTGCCTGAATCCCTGCGCAACGATCTCGAAGGGATGAAGCGCCTTCCTATCCCGCTGCCGCGTTCTGCCAATGGGACAGAGGCCAAAACGAACTTCATCCCGCTGGGCGAGGTAGCAACATTCGAGCTTGCTCCTGGCCCCAACCAGGTGAGTCGAGAGAACGGCAAGCGCCGCATCGTCGTGAGCACCAACGTGCGCGGGCGCGATGTGGGCTCTTTCGTCGCAGAGGCTGAGAAAGGCCTGGCCCAGATCAAGATTCCTACCGGCTATTGGACGAGCTGGGGCGGAACCTTCGAGAACTTGCAGTCGGCCACGCAGCGCCTGCAGGTCGTCGTGCCGGTGTCCCTGCTGCTGGTTTTCGTGCTGCTATTCGCTATGTTCGGCAACGTCAAGGATGGTCTGCTGGTCTTCACTGGCATCCCATTCGCTTTGACGGGGGGCATCCTGGCGCTTTGGCTTCGCGACATTCCGATGTCTATCTCTGCGGCTGTCGGCTTCATCGCGCTTTCTGGGGTGGCCGTGCTCAATGGTCTGGTGATGATTTCGTACATCCGCAGCTTGAGGGAAGGCGGCGTTGGTCTTGACGAAGCAATCCGTGACGGCGCGCTCACCCGGCTACGGCCGGTTCTGATGACTGCCCTGGTGGCCTCGCTGGGCTTCATTCCAATGGCCATTGCGACAGGCACCGGCGCTGAAGTCCAGCGTCCCCTGGCCACCGTGGTGATCGGCGGAATTCTCTCGTCCACGCTGCTCACGCTTCTCGTGCTGCCGATTCTTTACCGTCTGGCCCACCGGCCCGATGAGGAAGATGAGGACGTGTCCGCTGAGCCCTCGCATCCCCCAGACGTGTCCGCGTCCGCGTAGTTGAAACGGTCCCGCTCGCTGATCGTGGGACCGTCCCTTTTCTCCAACCCCAAAGGAACTGTCATGAAACTCTCCCAACTTATTCTCGCCCTGTCAGTGTCGATCTCGGGCGCAGCCTTCGCTGCGGACAATCACGGTCACGACCTAAAGCCGATGCACGGTGGTGCTGTTGCAGAAGCCAAGGAGGTCGAGTACGAATTCGTTGCTAGCGCCGACAAACTGCAGCTCTATATGCGCGACCACGGGAAGCCCGTTGCTGTGACGGGGATGACCGCCAAGGTCACTCTGTTGGCTGGCAGCGAGAAGCAGGAAGTTCAGCTCCAGGTCGGCGACGGCAAGCTGGAAGCGTCGGGCAGCTTCAAGGTTCCCGCAGGTACCAAAGCCGTCGTCGCCGTCTCGAAGGCCGGCAAGTCGGTTGCCTCCGTTCGCTTCACGCTGAAGTAGTACACGAAGGCCGGCTGGGGGGGATCGCCTTCGCAACGCCTCCAGAAGTGATCCCACTTTCCGCAGTCCGTTCACGTCAAAGCAGCTGACTACATATCGGCGAGGTCGGACCGCCCATCGGCAACATGCCTGTGCTGGAGGCCAAAAAGGAGCGATCCATGTCAATGCAGGCTGCACAGGTCGCGCTCTTTGCCAAGCTGTTCTGGATTTGGATCGGCTTGTTGATCTCCGTGTTTGTGTTTTGGAGGCTGCGGCGTATCTGGCTCAAACGCCACCCGCCAATGGCGGTGAGAGTCAAGTACAGCCGACGCTTGGCCAAGAGACTGAGGGATCGACAGGCAATGCGTTTGAAACACCGAAAAACACCGAAATCGCGACACCGCCATATGCAATCCAAGGCGGCAGACCGTGGGTGACGGTACCGGAGTCGCTGATGAAGCTTCAGGCAATACGCAACAACCTCCACAGCAAAAGAACAGATCCATGACAAAAATACCTGCATATTCAGGCACCCGCCGCCTCTGCGTGATCCTGACCTCTGTGCTGGCAGCTAGCCTGCTGGCGGGTTGTGCTACCTCTACTGGGGCCGATACCTCCGCCGAAGCGCCATACTGCTACAAGACCAGTAAGGGCAGAGTAGTCGCGTGCACTCGGGTGCCCGCCCCCAGCCTGAATGCCGACGCTCAGGCGAAGCGCTTTACTCCCGATCCGAATGCGCTCACCGTCTACGTCGTACGGCGCAACTGGGGAGATGGCGGGCGCTTTGTGAAGATCAGCGCGGATAACGCAATGGCCGCCGAGACTCTCCCCAACACGATGGTGCGCTTCAAGTTGAAGCCAGGAACGCATACGTTCACCTTGGATTTCGAAGGAGAGCGTCAAGTCGCAACCGTGGATGGTAAAGCTGGTGACCTACGATTTCTTCGGATCGATGGAACGGTTTGGGCATGGAAGAGCACGTTTGTATGGGCGACTGACGGCGAGGATGCAATTCGGGAAAGGGCTTACAAGGCTCGCCTGGTCGCCGACCTGACGGTCAAGTGACCTCGGGGGAGCAGACAAAAAAATACCGGGGGTTCAGTGAACGTGTTGATGGTGCACGTCAGGAGCATGGGGATGGGCGTGGGTCATAGGTTCATGGGTGTGCTTGTGACTGTGGCTGCCCTTTGGCATCACATCGTGCAAATGTGAATGGTGCCCATCGTCGTGCCGGTGGGCATGCTCATGCTCAAGCACTTCGTGTGTGTGCTCGTGACCATGGCTTTCCGCCAAGTGCAGTACCACTCCTGCCAGCATCAATACCCCGCCCAGCAGCATCAACAATCCCGCAGGGCGGTCCCCGAAACCGAAGGCCACGGCAGCACCGATGAAGGGCGCGAAAGCAAACACCGAGCCTGTGCGCGCCGCGCCAAACGCCCGCTGGGCAAGAAGGTAAAAGCGCAGACTCAGGCCGTAGCCAGTGGCTCCCACGGCGAGAAGTCCTAGTGCTGCGGATAACGAAGGCCAAGGCTCCCCAGTCGAAACCGCCAATGCAGCCGTCACTACGGCTCCCAAGGTAGCCTTGGCCATCACCACCTGGCTGGGGTCGCGCTCTGCCAGTCCACGGGACAAAGTGTTGTCCACCCCCCAGGCGACGGTGGCCAGCAGCACGGCAAGCAACCCCATCAGCTGAACGCCGCCCCGTAGGCCCTGGTCCAGAACGAGCGACATTCCTCCTGCGAGCAACAAGATCATGGCGGCCCACACGCGGCGGTCCATGGTCTCGCTGTAGAGCCACCACGCCAGCGTAGCGGTGAACAGTGCTTCCAGGGTCAGCATAAGTGATGCGCTTGCGCCGCTCGTGTGTTGCAGGCCCCAGGCCAGGGCCACCGGCCCCAGCGCCGCGCCAAAACCGGCCATCGCCAGGAGGCGCGGAACGTCAGAGCGCTGCACTCGCGCTTCGTGCGCAGCAGTCCGCAGCGACACTGCCCCGATCAGGGCCGCTCCTAAGTACAGCAGCGCTGCGGTCGTGAAGGCCCCGAGCCCTGCGCCCAGCCTCTGTACCGCGGGCGTGCTGATGCCGAAGAGTACCGCCGCCAGCAGGGCGAGAAAGCCACCGCGCAAGGCGGGAAGATGCAAAGGGTCACGCTTCATAGGTGAGGGATTTGAGCACGACATCGGAGTCTGGTAATCCCCAGAACTGGACAAGGCAAGGGGTTCAAAGACGGAAATAGCTGACTCGACGAGAAGTGGAAGGTCTGCTTTCGAAGAAAGCGGCCAACGACATTGTCAGACTGAGCGACGGCAACCAGCCTGAACCAGCCATCATCTGACCCGCAATGATGCACCGCATTGCATCCGAGACCCGTTTGAATCCACCGTAACTCAAAAAAAAGAAGCCCCAGGAAAAAAGGGACCAGGCCGCAGCCCAGTCCCTTTCTCCGCAGAGCCCTCAGTCTCCGTCACCGCACCTCACTGCCCGGCCTGGCAGTACACATCGCCAAGGCTTTCACAAAGTCCATCTGCAGTGTCTGCATCGGAATCGCCCGGTCATTCATGAATTCCTGCAGATTCTTCAAGTCATACCGTTTGCCCACTTCCTGAGTGGCGCACTGGCAATCCTTGTCACTCACCCCGCCTTCCTTGCAGCCCTTCATCAGGATGCGCTCTCCTTGTGAACCAGAGCACCCGGCGAGCGCCACCACAAACCCCAACAAAGCCATGTTGCAGGCCGTCCGCATGCGGACTCCCATCCTTGCCTGACCTGCAGACATCGTCACTGATCGCATAACCCCTCCTTGTGTAAAAAATGAGCGCGCACCCAGCCTCCCAGGCGCGCTCGTCGTTTGCCTACCCGCTCAAATCACCTCACCGCTTGCCACCATTGGCCATCCCAATCAGCAGCCAGAGCACGATCACTCCCATACCGAACCAGAAGCCCAGCGAGGCAAAGAACAGGTAGACCATCAATCCCCCCAGAATCAACTGAGCCAGGAACGCCATGGCACTCGCTCCTTGCTGGTTCTCAACTGGCCATCACAAACGCCACCATGGCCACAATCAGCAAGCCCCCGATGAACTTGCCCAAACCCGGCAAGACCACCACCGGCCACACCAACCCCTGACCCAGGTGGTACGCAAAACTCCGGTAGGGCTCATCTCCCCAGTTGTTCGCGTAGACCGCATACAGCAGCCCGATCAAGAAATACCCCACTAACACCCAACGACCCCAAGTAAACCGCTTCATGGCAATTCCTCCCCAAGTTGAAGCACTAACCACTCAAAATCCCCACGGAGTGCACAAAAGGTGATGCAAACTCCGTAGATGCAAAGAAGGCAAAACCGCATCCTCCGGCGGTGTCTGCCAAACCCACGCCCCCGACCCATCTGCCCGACCCGGGCAACGTGCGCGAAGTCCTCGCGTACTGGATTCGGCTACTGCGTGTAGAAAAAGGCTGGTCCCAAGAGCGCCTGGCCCACGAGTGCGAGCTGGACCGCACCTATGTCTCGGCGGTTGAGCGCTGCCGCTGGAACATCGCCCTGGCCAACATCGAGCGCATCGCCCAGGCCCTGGGCGTGGAGCCCTGGACCCTGCTCAAACCTCCAGAACAGGCCCTCAAACCTCCACGGAAGTCCGTGCGCAAGCCCGCAGCCAAGGTTTGATCCTGCGGTCGAGAGAGACGGGATAACGTCCTTCATTGCGAGAACACCGGCTTCCCATCCCGCGTGAGCGCCCCCTGCTGGTACACAAACTCCACCATCTTCAGAGCCGCCTTGCGCTGCTCTTCCTCGGGTTCAAACGGCCCCGCAAACCCCAGCATCCGGATGGACAACCTAGGCGCCTGGTTCCGCTTCTCCTCGACCACCGCAAACACCCGATCCGAGCAAGACCCAAACTTCGGAGACACCTGCGTCCCCTGCGCCGACACCACCAGAACCTGGAACAGGGCAGGGCAGGCAGTCCCCGATCCGCTTTGCAGCAACAGAACATCTTCTGCACCCACCGGGGCGTTGCGCACAATGCTCAAAGGCTCCTCCTGGGCCGGTAGAACGGTCTGCCCATTCACCAACACCGCCGAATCACCCTCCTGCACCACCACCTCCCCAAACCGGGTCTTGACCCGGGCCTCTGGCGCCTCCAGTGCAGACTCCACCCGGGCAGGGCCAGCATCGATCATTCCCAACCAGGCGGAAGGCGACACACTGAACCCCAGTTCACTCAGCACCTTTGTCGCAGGGGCCTGGCCATCGAGCGGCCTGGCGCGAACCCCCTCCACAAAACACGGCATGTTCTGCACACACTGCGACAACAGCCGCTGTCCCAGAGGACTCTTCGGATCGAACACATAGGCCACCAGATCCCCCGTCTCCGGACTGAGCTCGAACACAGCCCCCTGTTCACCCCGGCGATCCAACACACCCGCGATCTCCAGAAACCCCGACACCGTCTGCACCGGCAACTCCGGCGCCTCGGCCTCCTTGCGTTGGCAACCGGCAAGCAACCCAGCCAGGCCCAACGCCACCAACGAAACAACCACCAGGCTGCGCGCAAGCCGCACCCGTCCTCTCATGGATTGCATAAAACTCCCCCTCCATCAGTAAATGATATGTGATGCAAATGCATCAATTGAACGTCAAACAAAGACCGTCGGTTGACCCATTGCTGAACGGGCAGGGATGAAGGAAGTGGCTGCGAGATCTTTGCCGCAGTCCAGCCGCTACCGTGTGAGATGTGCCACATGGAGCGTGACATCCCTGCCCGTGACCAGCTGACTCCCTGCGCATCTGCGCAAACGCTGGTGCCTTGGTACGATCCCCTGAATCCCAAACCAAGACCCCCCCAAGAACAGATCCTCCTGAGTGAAGAACCTGAGTCCCGCCTTCCCGATGAACCCGTCCCCCACCCGAAACTGCTGCGGCTACTGTGGTGCCACCAGCTACCACCGGGTGGTCGCGCGCGACGAGACCGGTGCCATGCGCTACACCGACACCCTGCAATGCAGTGGATGCAGCCGTGAGTTCGCCAATCTGGAAATCTGGCGCCAGGGCGGGGCGCAGACACCCATCCATCCTCCGGTCGTCTCTGCCCCTGCACATTGACCGTCCAAGCTCCCGTCTTGGCGTAGAGTGTTCCCTGTGCCCAAAAAGGCCCGCTCTGGGCCAACACACAACTCCTCTGCACTCACCCCAACGCATCCGCATGTCCAGCTACGCCGAACTCCTCGCCCAGAAGAAACTCCTCGACGAACATATCGCCAACGCCAGGAAGGCCGAGTCAGAACAGGCCCTCCAAACCGTCCTGCAACTCGTTCAGGAATTCGGATTCACGGCCCAGCAGGTCTTCCCCTGGAAGCCCCAGCCCAAGAAGGTCGCAGCCAAGTACCGGGATCCAGCCACTGGTGCCACCTGGTCTGGCCGGGGCAAGCCGCCCCAGTGGATTGCGGGCAAAGACCGCACGCCCTTTGTGATTGCCTGAGCGGCACGGAAAAAGAGTCAGGCAGCGCATAGACACTGCCTGACCTCCCGCCAGATCACTGGGCGTCCTGGCCCTTGCCGGGAGACAGTGAGATGGCCAAGAGGACGAACCCGCAGTCCAGGTTGCCCTCCAACGTACGCGCCGACCACACGCTCCGAAACTCCGCCACCCGCAAGGCCGCCTCATGGTGTGGATAGGCACCTGGGACCAGACACTGGTTGTGCCCCAATCCCCATCCAGGATGTACTTGGGTATCCAGGACGAGAAGTCCGGACGCCTTCGTGCACACCACACTGCCTGATCCATCCCGCGCCCGACGCCAAGGTCCCTCCACCCCGACCACCAGCATCCACTGAGGTGGCGGGGAAGGCCGGCGAGGAGTTCCCCGTTCCTCCCTGGCAATCGACTGCCAATGCAACAGCACCAGGCCACCCCGGTGAATCGCCTCGTGACACCGCGCCAGCAAGTCCGATGTTTCCTGCTCCCAGACGAGCTGAGCATTGAATCCTGGCAGCAGCCTCGTTGCGTGGCGCAACACCCCGGCCGCACTGCTCACCGTTGGTGCTGCCACCCGCTCGCCGGTGAGCAAGGCCACCGCCTGCTGAAGTGCCACGGCCCCCGTGCGATGCGGAGGTGCTCGATGCCTCACCAGAATTCCCGGAAGCACCTTGGCACTTGGTTCCGAATCCGGCCCACTGCGATAGCAAGGCACCGTCTCCATCACCAGCCCCACGGCATAGCGCCGAACCAGCCCTTCAGACACCCGCATGGGAAACCCCTGGATCACCCGTTGCGGTGGCACGCACCCCCAGTGCCTCCTGCTTGCGATGCAGCTTGCCCCGCAGGGAGATCGGCGCAGGCGCTTGCTCAGCTCCACCCTCTCTATCTCCCTCCGCATCGGAATCAGGATAGAACTCCTCCACGACCTCCACCCCTTCCTCTTCCGACTCCTCGAACTCCCCCAGCGCCAAACCCTGCCGCGCCGCTTCATCCAGCGCCGCCTGGTCCAGCCCCAGAGCCGCCTGCTGCTCGCGTTCCTGCCGTGCCAACGCCACGACTTGAGCCAAGCTACTACCAGCTCTCAGCGTCAGATCCACGTAGTAGATCGGCGTGCGGTGCGACAGCGTGGTGGACTTGCCCCGCAGCCGAAGCTCCAAGGGCAATCCGGCCAGCAACCCACCCGAGACTGCGAACAAGTACCGCAGCCGAGCCGACAACGTCCGAATACTGTTGAACCCCGTCGTCCGGAACACAAAGCTGCCCAGTTCATCGCCAGCCGTACCTGCTTCGGTACTCCCCTCCGCCTCCACCCGCACGTGCAGCCGCCCATACGGCTTGCAGTTCCCAACCTGCGCGAGCGCACAGACCGCAGGCGAAGGGCAGGGCAGGGACTGCATCCCCGACAGGGTCACCCGCTTGCAGCTCTCGCCATCTCCCACACACAGAGGCCTCCCTGTGGCCCGGTCAAACATCGTGTAGTTCGCCCTGAGGCTCAGGTCCGGATCATCAAACAGCAACCGCACCGGAATGCTGCGCAGCTTCGCCCCTGGCTCCTTGCGAAGTTGGGCATCCACCGGATGGGACACCCACCCCTCCTTGTTCTGGACCTGGCTTGTCAAGGTGAACTCATCGTCCTTCTCGGGAAGACGGCGTCCAGCCTTCTCCACCACCCGCCCAATTGCAATGCGCCCGATCACGGGCGGTGTCAAAGCCAAACCTTTGAGCATGTGAATCTCCTTGTTGAATGTAAAAACACCCCCAAAGCACAACGGGCCTCACCGTCACCGATGAAGCCCGTCTGGGGATGCGTTGAATGAAATGAACCCGCCTCACGTCTGCACCAGAAACCTCCGACTCCCCGGCTTGGGCACCGTGTAGGCCTTCACGATCTCCGGCTGCTCCTTGGCCAGCCGTGCCGTATCGAGCTGCGTCCCATCCCGGCTGCGTTTGAAACTCACCTCGCCGTTCTCAAACAGCGCCCGGCTCGAATCCCCCATGCGCTGCTGAATGGTTTGCTTGAGCTGGGCCTCCAGAGCCGTGTTCGTCGCCAGCACCTCCCGCACTGCCAACAGGTCCGAGAACACCGCCCCCATCACCAGGTCATGCTTGAGGTTCAGGGTGAACCCCGTGTCTCTTGGATACAGCGCCCGCAAAGCCCGGTCTGCCGAATCCGACCCATCGGCCGGGGGCGCCTGGCCCCGCTCCACATAACCCCAGAACTCCCGCTCCAGGGTGATGAGCTGGGCGATCAGCTCCTCATCCCGCTCGATCCGAAAAATCTGCAGCTCCTGGCCCCCGAGCAGCACCGCCACATCTGCCGCCTGTTTGCCAGTCACGGCCAACTGGTGCTGCACCTGCAACTGCACATACTCCGGCACCCCATCCCGCCAGAGCCAGGCGCCCTGAATACCTGCTGTCTTGCATTCCAGCAACTGGACATCGGTGGCCCCCAGGACCTCCCGGTCGATATTCGCCAGCATCCACGGATGCTCAGGATGCTGCAGCACCGCATTGATGCGGCGCACCCGATTCCCTGTACGGCGGGTGTAGTGCGCTGCCACGATAGGCTCCAGAAGAGAACCCCAGTACATAGGACTCTGATCGTCCGCACCCCCATCGCCCGGTGGGGCGGTGGGAGCACGACCGGTCTTCTCCATCCACAGCTCCAGCTGTGACTGGTAGGGGTTGAGCCCCACAGCCGCCGCAGCATCCGAACTGCCAATACCGCCCTTGCGCACCTGCAACCACTGATCGCGATCCAGGTCCTGGGTCTTGACCAGCCGAAGGGCGGGGCGGGGTTTGGTGGAGGAAGTCCCCACCGGTGAAACAACAGGTTGAACCATGTTGACTCCTTGAATGTGAAATGAATGAAAGCCGTCTCGTTCGTCACTCCCCGCACCCCACAAAGCAAAAAGCCCCGGTTCCTAGAGGAGCCGGGGCCTATGCCGCGTGGAAATAGTGAAGTAATAGCCGAGAAGGCTACCTAGACGAAAAAAGAACCCTCTTCGTAAAGACACTCGCCCCGAACTCACGACGCCAACTGCAACGCCTGCTCCAACGCCCGCTGCTTCAGCGTGGCCCCCTGGCCAAACCAGGCACTGTCCAGCCGGTACTCCTGACTCCGTGCCCGGCGCTCGTGGTCCACGAACTCCGTGACGGCGCAGAGCAGGCCCCAGGCCGTTCCCTTGGCGGCAGCCAGCTCCGCACCCCGGCCCTGGCCCTCGTACATCGCCTGCACCTTCTTGAGGGCACGCTCATTGGTCAGACCTGCCGACGCATCCGCATGACCATCGGTCTGGCACAGCACCTTGAGGAAGTAGTTCATGGACTCATGGCTCTTGACCTTGCGCTCGGACAGGGTCTTCATGCGGTACATGAAACCGTCCCATTGCGAGACGGCAATGCCCAACTGCTTCTTGACCGCCTGCGCATCAAAGCTGGTGCTGTGGGGGACCTTGATGGCACTCGACGTTCCGGACAGGGCAATCGAGAGGGTGTTGTTGCAGACCACCCGAACCGTCGTCGGTGTGGCCGTGGTGGCCAAGGTCCCATCGCAGGAAGTGGCCAACAGCAGATAGCCATGGACCACATCGTTGCCCTTCAAAGCAGAAGACTTGCCCGTGCGGGCCAAAGCCCAGAACTTGCGCCCGGCCTTGAGAACCCCGGCGGTCTCCAGTTCATACCCAGAGACTTCCGTCAGATCCCGATAAAACTCCAGTACCTGCTTGGGTTGAACGACCTGGTAGCGGGCACTGACCACCGACAAAGGGGCCTTGGTATCACTGCGGTACAGCACCTTCTGGTCAGGGAACTCCATGGGCTCGCCATAGAGGTCCGAGACAGAAGAGGATGTACCGACCGCAGAAGTGGATTCCGTGGCCATGTAGCGAACAGGGGTCTCACGGATGGTCCAGTCCATGCCCGCTTCACGGGCCCAGACATCGATGGGTTGTTTGGCGGGCAGTTGCTGACCCAGGTTGTGCCAGGGGGTCTCGCCGACATAGGCCATGGTTTGAACGAGGTGTGCCATTGAAAAACTCCTTGTAGAAATGAAAGAAAGAACGAACGAAAGAAAGACCAGACCAAAGCCACCCACCCACGGCTGCGCCACTGCGCTGCCTCAGAGAGCGCACAGCAAGGACAAAGAGCCGGGTAGGGGAGTGAGAAAGGAAGAGAGAAAAGAGAAGCGAGACGGAGAAGGCGCCAGGACGCATACCGCCCCTGCACCTCAGTCGCGCGAAGCGCCAAAGGTGTGGCCGCACTCCAGGCAGCGGTAGTTGTCCAGGCAGTTCTGATCGACGGCTTCACCGATCTTGCTGCCGACTTCGCAGCCGATGGCGCCGCCGACCAGGCCACCGAGGGCGGCACCGGCGAGACCGCCCAGGACGGATCCTGCGGGGCCTGCAAAGGCGCCGAGCGTGACGCCCAGTCGGGCACCGCGCAGCGCACTGGCTGCACCGCTGGCAGCGCCTGCGAGGGCGCCGACAGCGCCACCGGTGTTGCGACCGAGATTGCGGGATTCCAATCGTGGGGATTGGCATTGGGGACAGGTGAGCATGGAAATCTCCTTGAAAGAACATGCGGGTGAAAGAACCAGAGAACCGAGACAGAAAGACCCACCGGCCGCCCCAAAAGCAAAAGCCCCGGGTGCATGAACACACGGGGCCGAAGAGGGGGCAGATGGCTGAGCCGAGAAGCAGAAAGACAGAAAACCCTGACCAAGACGGCATAAAGCCCGGCAGCTCGAGATGAGCGTGCCGGGCTTTATGGGCGTTGGACGGCTGCCAAGGGGCAGACGATGGTCAGGTCACTGGGGTGATATGTGACTGAAGAAATTTAGGATCGAGGAAAAAGACACCCCCAGTGAGATGCAAAGAGCTCTTGAAGCGAATTGCCAAGGGATTTCAAGCCACGGTGGGCTGCGGTTGGACGCTCGATGAAGGCCCTTCCATGCTGAGAATGCACTGCCGCACAGAACGCATGATGGACATGGTCTGCATTGGCCGATCCTTCTCGTGGATGGCAAAGCAGTGGCGGCCGTACTTGCCTTGGATTACACGAATCTGTGTGTCGGATGCTGGAACCTCAGGGGTTCGCTGTGCGCTGTGGATCAGGCGCTTGATCTCGTGTTGATCGAGGTCTGAGACCGATTGACCTGGCTGATGGCGGTGCAGGATCTTTCGGTAAAAGAGACTGGCTTTGTTGATGCTGGGAAAGTCTTGGCCGTCGATGTGGACGGGGATTCTGGATGGCATGGGAACTCCACGGGTCGCGGGGACCGTTGTTGTTGAACAGGTGGAGTGGCCCGGGCTACTGTGAACCACTCACAGTATTGGGGGGCTACTGTTAAGCGGAGTGATTCGCTTTCGAGGGCTGCTTCAGGCTGGGTGCTGCCGTTCGTACTTGACGGCTGAACGACAGCAAAAGGCTGCGTGCGGTCGTCCAAGTTTTCTTGGTCAATGTCGACTTCCGCCGCAACCTGACCTTTATCGCAATCATCAGGGATCAACCGCTGAGACCCCAGCTAGCGCTGGGCAGCAAGATGCCTATGCCGACAATAAAAGAGTGGCTCGGGGGTCTTATACGCACCTGGTCCAGACGCGACCATATAGTCGCCCGGAATGCGACAAGTAAGCAGATTCACCCTTGATTGGGACGAATACCATGCGCAAGAAAACCGATAAAAATATCGGCCACTTCGTCGCTTCCAAGGCTGCCATCGATATGCATCCATTGGGTAATCGAGCTAACAGCGCCCATGAACCAGAACACCGCCAATTTCACGTTGCACGGGGCAATGGAACCATCCTGAACACCCCCCTCGAGCACTTTGCGCAGCTCTTGATCAAACTTTCGCCGACGCAAAGTGATTTTTTTCTGATCCGCCACAGTCATACCGGAGAAATCCTGGAGGATCGCCGGTGCGCCCATTTCATCCGTTAGCAACGAGATGTAGTTCTTAATGAAGACCGAGATCCGACCGAAACCAGTATTTTCCGAAGCGATCGCGTCTTGCAAGACGCGATCTCCCAAATGCATGGCAAGCTCGTGGCATTCGTAGACAAGTTCCTGCTTGTTCTTGAAGTAGTAGTAAAGGGCAGGCTTGGTGACGTTGAGCGTTTTTGCAATCTCGTCCAAGGAGACATTCTTGTACCCATGGCGGCCAAATGCGCGCGAAGCTTCCGCAATGACAGCTTGCTTTTTGAGCTGGTACTGCTCATCCGCGCCGCTGACCGCATTGTTCCATTTCGCGCCCTTGCCCGATCTCTTTGCAGGATCGCGTGGGCGTGACTTGGGTTTTGCCTCAATTTGCGTACTCATTGATGTTGTATTCCTTGCGGGCATTCGTATCGCTAACTGAGGCAAATGGTTTCGAACTGCTTTCGCCGGTAGGGCTGCGGAGAAAGGCCGTGCTCATCAGCCAGCCAGGATGCTGCGCGCAATGATCAACTTTTGAATGTGACTAGTGCCTTCGTAGATCTTTGTAACGCGCACATCGCGATAATAGCGCTCGACCGGGAAGTCGTTGACATACCCGTAGCCACCATGCACTTGCAGCGCCGCAGAGCAAACCTTTTCAGCCATTTCACTGGCATAGAGTTTAGCAACGGAGGCCTCCTTACTGGTTGGCAGGCCCGCATCCGTAAGACGAGCTGCATACAGCATGTACTGATGCGCCACCTCAACCTGCATGGCCATTTCCGCCAAATCAAAGCTAATGGCCTGCAGTTCGGTGAGTGGCTTGCCATAGGCCTCGCGCTCTTTGGCGTAGCGGATGGCCGCCTCCAACGCTGCACGGGCAATGCCGATGGCCAGGGCGGCGATTGCGATGCGCCCATCGGACAACAGCGATAGTGCTTTGCCATACCCGCGCCCTTCCTCGCCGATCATGTTCTGAACTGGAACACGCATGTTGTCCAGCTGAATCTGAGCCGTGTGGGCCGTGTGCTGGCCCAGCTTCCTTTCGATACGCAAGCATTGGTAGCCTGGATCTTCAGGGTCCGCGATGAACAGGCTGAAGCGGTGACGGGCACCTGGTTCCGCAGTTGCTGCCACGACGAGCGCAAAGCCCGCTTCACTGCCGTTGGAAATCCATTGTTTGCTGCCATTGATCACATAAACGTCGCCGTCCCGCTTAGCCGTGGTCCGGATGGCTGCGGTATCCGAGCCTGCATGGGGCTCTGACAATAAAAAGGCACCAATGCGCTTGCCACTGGCCAGATCCGGCAGATGGCGGGCCATCTGTTGTTCGGTTCCAAAACTACGTAACACGTGCGCAGCTGAGTTGTGGACGTGCATCATGGTGGCGAAGCCACCATCGGCCGCTGCGAATTCTTCAATAGCCAGGCAATACTCCACAAATGAAAGCCCGGAACCGCCGTGTGCTGGCGGGGCGAGCATGCCCATGAAGCCTACGTCGGCAACTGCCTTGATTTCGTCGTGTGGCCAAGCCCCCGTGCGATCACGTTCGGCGGCCGTGCTACCCACCACTTCAGTCGCGACACGCCGGGCAGACTCCCGAATAATGACTTCTTGTTCGCTCAGCAATGCATTGGAAACGATGCTCATAAACCCATCCTTGAAAACTTGGAAAACGGCTGACCCAATGCGGTCAACCCAGCCAGCGCTTGCGGCGGCGGTAATGTTTCATGTCGCGGAAACTCTTGCGCTCCCCATCGACCGTCAGGCCGAGGTAAAACTCCCGTACGTCCTCGTTGGTCTTTAGGCTGCTGGATGGTCCTTCCAGAACGATCCGCCCACTCTCCATCACATAGCCATAGTCGGCCAAGTCGAGGGCAACGCGCGTGTTTTGCTCAACGATTAGCAGCGTCAGGCCGCTCGTTTTGAGGTCATTTAACAAACCATAGACCTCATCGACCATCAACGGGGCCAGGCCGAGTGAGGGCTCGTCAATCATTACCAGTTTGGGCCTGGCCATCAGGGCTCGGCCAATCACTAGCAATTGCTGCTCCCCGCCGGACAAATAACCCGCCGTGCGACTGCGCAAGGCTGCCAGGCGCTTGATGCGGTCGTACACCTCGTCCAGCATTTCCTTGGCCTCGCTGGCGCTGCCCATGTGGCCGCCCACTACCAGGTTCTGCTCCACCGTCATGTGACGCAAAACCTTGCGCCCTTCCATGACGTGCACCAACCCTTTGCGAACGACATCGACTGGGTTCGCACCTGTGATGTCCGCATCATCAAATTTGATACTCCCCGCCGTCACACGACCATCCTCTGTCCTAACCAGGTTGGAGATGGCCTTGAGCGTGGTGCTCTTGCCAGCGCCATTGGCGCCCAGCAAGGTCACGCACTGTCCAGCGGGGACTTTGGCGGTAATGCCTTTGACAGCAAGAATGACGTCGCTGTAGAGGACTTCAACGTTGTTCAGTTCAAGCACGGGTAGCTCCAGATGATGTGGCCTGGGTCTCGGTGGCCCGAGACCCAGGCCGATTTGCAATTACCACTTGTTCAACACAGGAACCGGAACGTTCTGCTCGAGAAGTTTGTACTTTCCCTTTTCGACGGTGCCGATGTTGACGGCTGTGCCCGAGGTCGGGAACGGCGCATCATTGTTGAACTTGATATTGGGCAACAAGCCAAAGCTGCGCTCGGTAGGCATGGGGGTGGACAGCAGTGCAGCGCGAACCTCTTCGCCCGTCACACCGCCAGCACCTTTGACCTTGACAACATTTTCAACGGCACGAACCGTCAACATCGCTTGGCTCATGCCCATAATGCAGGCGGAGTTGTAGGCGGCTTGCAACTTGTATTGGCTGCGCAGTTTCTCGAAGAAGTCCCGTGCCGGTGTTGCGCCTTCGGCGGCCATGGCCATGCCATAGACCTCAAAGTTTCCATCCATTTGGCTCAGGTCACCCAGCGCTTTCCCCGACGAAAGCAACCCGTTATGAGCGCTAACCACTATCGGAATATTGGTTTTTCCAAGGCTTTGCAGGGCGCGCCGTGTCGCCACTACCGATGCTGTATTGTTGAACACCTGCAGTACCGTGGCCCCCTTGCGGACCAGGCGGCTGACCTGCTGGGTAAGGTCGGTCGGCTGTGCTTCGGTATAAATCGTTTCAACGACTTCAATGATCTTCGGATTGTCCTTAGCGAACTTCTCGACACCTTTGTGGATGTCCACGTAGGCCGGCGATACTTCCGATGAAATCACCCCCACCTTGAGAGGAACAGGCGAACCCGACTTCTTCTGCATCCACACATAAAACGCAGCCGCTTCGTGCGGGTAAGTGGCACGGGCATTGAACACCCAGTTATCACCCTTCCAAGCGAATCCATATCCTGCTGTCGACTGGACAAGAGGCACCTTGTCACTAGGCAAGCGCTGCTGCAGTGCATTGGTATCTGCACCGCCCACACCCAGAACAGCCACCGGGTTGAGCTCGGACTTGATGCCTGGCCAGAGGCTGGCCACTTGGGCGACGTCATAGCGGGTGTCGAAATCCTTGATTCGCAATGCCACGCCCTGCGCCTTACCGACCTCTTCGCTCCACCAGTCGAGTACCGCACGGCGGCATCCCGTCATATCTTTCATGATGTCTGCGAAAGGTCCGGTGAAGTCAGCCAGGCCAGCCACGTTGTAAGTAGTCTGAGCTTGTGCCATGCCGCCAAGGCACAAGGTTGACGCCAGCAAAGCGCCGCGTTGCCCCAGCTTGACCATTGCCGACAACTTTGCTCGATTCGTTTTCATAAAAATGTCTCCTTTTGTAGTAGCGCTTTGCATTGGATCAGCCCTTCCCAGCGCCTAAGGTGGCTGCAGAAAACAGGATTGCGGTCAATATGGGTAGGGCCACATGCGATAAGACCGCTTGACGATGTTCCACCGGTGCATCAGACCGCGTGGCTCAAAGATCAGAAAGGCCGCGATGACTCCACCCAGGAAAATATTCATCACTGCGAAAACAACGTCTCCGCTCAGGAAGGAAAAGTTCTCGACCAGTGAAGGGCCCACGATGGTGATCGTCTCCTGGGCAGTACGGATAACAAAAACGCCGATCAGCGCGCCCGTCACCGACCCCATGCCACCCACAATGATCATCGCGATGAACCATATCGAGTGGATCAGGGTGAACTGGTCAATCGCCACGAACCTGACGTAGTAAGCCCAGAGCCCTCCACCGATGCCCGCGTAAAACGCACCCAGCAAGAAGGCAAGTACCTTGGTGCGCACGACATTGATGCCCATCATTCCTGAGGCCACGTCGTCATCACGCACTGCCGCAAAAATTCGACCATGGCGGCTGCGTGCGACGCCGTAGGCGCCCGCAATCATGATGAAGGCCACTACCAGACACAGGTAGTAAATGCGGGTATCGGTGTTGAAAACGAACCCAAGGAACTGTGCTGGTTCCAGAGTGATGCCGTTAGATCCCCCCAGCCATTTGGCAGGCAGGTTGAGCACAAAAAAGTGGAACAAGATCTGCGCAGCAATCGTGGTCAAGGCAAGGTAAAAACCCTTTATGCGCATTGCGGTTAATCCAAACACCAGCCCAAAAAGCGCCGCGCACAGCCCGCCGATGGGCAAAGCCAGCCAGAAAGGCAGGTGGCCTTTCGTCGCTAGGAGCGCTGTTGCATACGCACCAACCCCCATGAACGCAGCTTGGCCCAAATTGATCTGACCCGCTAGACCAGTATTGATCTGCAGCCCCATGACCACCACTGCAGTAATCAGCATAGAGGTCATGATCGCCACCCAGCGGACCTCGCTGATCAGGGGCAGCGCAAACAGCGCGATAACAAACAGGCCCAATGCCACCGCCTGGCTGCGCGTGCGAATTAGTGCTTGGTCTTTGGCGAAAGAAGTCGCGAATACACCTGCGGGATCCATGCTCATACCCTCTCAATGGTTTTCCACCCGAACATGCCGGTGGGACGAATTAACAACACCACCAGCATGATGATGAAAGGAAAGACGGAGCCCAGCGCTCCCCCCACCAGGGGATCGAGATAGGCCGAAGCCAAACCCTGAATCACACCCACCAAAACACCGGCGATCAGCAACCCTGCGAGGGACTCCAACCCAGCCAGCAAGGCCACCGGCAAAGCAGCCAGGCCGATGTCGGAGCTCATCATGTTGATGGAGCGGCCACTCAAATGCACTATCGCCCCCAGTGTGGAAAGCACGGATCCCAGCACCCACGCAAAGGCAATGGAACGCTGCACCGAGATGCCCATGGACATGGCCACCTGGTGGTCTTCCGCCACGGCCGTCATGGTCAAACCAGCCCTTGTCCGGTTGAAAAACCAGGAGAGACCAACGCCGATGAAGATGGTCATAATTCCACCGTAGAGCATCGAACGGGAGACGATGAGATCGCCAACGATGATCGGATCCAGAGGAAAGATGATCGGAAAAGCACGCACCTGTGGGCCAAAAAGCACCAACACAACGCCTCGGATCAGAATCAAGAGACCGATCGTCACCATGACCATCGAGAAGACAGACTCTCCAACCAGACGGGCAAAAAATATCCGCTCAATCATGAAACCAAAAATTGCAGCACTAACGAATGCCACGGGCAATCCGACCCACAGCGGTAGACCCATCTGAATAATCGTCCACCACACCATGTAGCCGCCAAAGACCACCAACTCACCTTGTGCAAAGTTGAACACCTTTGACGCGCGATAGATCACGACGAACCCCATGGCGATCAACGCATACAGAAGCCCTGACAGCGCACCGTTTATCAGGTAATTAATAAAATCGATCATTTCCGTCCTCTGCTTCGGGCTGCGCCCAGGTGGTCTGACCCTGCGGCGTCCGTGTCATGGATGGACACCAGAGCCTCGAAATTGCCGCGCCGACCGTCCTGGTAGGTCACAGGAATATCGATACGCACGGCGTGCGAGCCGTCATATAAACCGTTGATCAGCGTGGCGTATCGCACCTCCAGGAATTCGCGCCGCAGCTTTCTCGAACGTGTTAGCTCGCCCTCGTCCGGATCAAGCTCTTTCGGAAAATTGGCGAATCGCTTGACTCGCGCATGCGCCGGCAAAAACTGGTTCACGCGGGCAATTTCCTGGCCGATCAACTCGGCGATCTCTGGCCGCTGTGACAGATCGGTGAAGGTTGAGAATCCGATCCGCTTGTCTTCTGCCCACCGCGACAGAACAGACATGTCGATATTGATGAGAGCGGCCACGAAGTCCCTTGTCTCGTCTCCCACCGTCATGATGTCCTTGATGAAGGGACTGAACCGAAGGCGTGTCTCGACGAACTGCGGCGGGAAGGTTTCGCCGCTGCGCAAGCGCTTCAAGTCCGACAACCGCTCCAGGAACACGAGCTCGCCTAGCTCCGTTTTCGTTACGGCATCGCCCGTGTAGAACCAGCCATCTTTCACCTTAGACTCTACGGAGCTCTCTCTGCGGTAGTAGCCCAGAAACGGGCTTCCGCCACGGATCTGCAGTTCGCCGTCCGCACTCAAGCGCCATTCCAATGGTGGGCCCGCCTCTGGATGCGCCTTCATCCAGTGTCCTACGGTCTCCAGATCAAATCGGTCACCCTGGTGGCATGTCAGCAACCCGGTTTCGGTGGAGCCATAGATGTTGCGCAGCGGTATACCCATGGCATGGAACATGCGAAACACATCTGGTGCCATGGTGGCACCACCGCAGCTGGCACAGCGCAGCCGGGTCAGGCCGAGCAGATCTCGCAACGGGCGCAGAACCAGTGCATTGGCGATAGGAAACAGCAACCGGTCCAGCAGGCCAACGGGTTTTCCATCCAAGCGCCCCACATTGACGGTGTGACCGATCTTCATGCCCCACTCGTAGACACCTCGTCGAATGGGTCCTGCGTCGAGCATGTGCGCCTGCACAGAGGACGCCATGCTTTCCCACTGGCGCGGAGCAAATGTCATACCTTCCACTGCCAATTCCCGAATGTTGGACAACACCTGCTCCGGGCCCTCAGGGAAGTTCACTACCATGGGCAATCCCAATCCCATGGTGATGCCATATATTTGTTCAGTGGCCCAGGATGGCGCGATGTAACTCAGGTATTCCATACCCGGCCTCACATCCATGGAATCGATCAAGCGCTGCGCGTTGTCGATTAAGAAGCGATGCGTGAGGATGACGCCCTTAGGCTGCCCCGTCGTGCCGGAAGTGTAAGAAAGAACCGCTATGTCATCGGGGGCTCCCGCATCCACTAGCGCGTCGTACATCTTTCCGTTACGTTGATGGATTTCACGCCCTTGCCGCTGCATGCCATCGAAGGTATGCAGGATGGGGTCGTTATACGACCACATCCCCGTTTCGTCCCAATACACAATGTGGCGCATCTTCAAAGTCTTGTTCCGGACATCCAGGCCCTTGTCAACCTGTTCTTGGTCCTGCGCGAACAAGATGACTGCTTCGCTGTCGTCCAGAAGATAAGCCACCTCCTCCGAAGTGAGGTCCGGGTACATGGATACAACTTTGCATCCCAGTGCATGCGCGGCATACTCGGCCCAGTAATGCTGTGGCTCATTCTCACCAATGATGGCAATGGTCTCGCCCGCTTTGACGCCCGCTTGGTGCATGCCCAGCGCAATCTCTCGAACGTTGCGCTGCACATCCGCAAAGCTGTACTCCCGCCAAATTCCGCGCTGCTTATGGCGCTGGGAAAGACGGCTGGGATTGGCATGCGCATGCTTGCGCAGCAACTGGGGAAGAGTCGCGATTTCGAGTTTCATTGGACGCCCTCTCCAAGGTAGGCTTTAAGCACAGCGGGATTAGCCTGGATTTCCTTGGGCGTTCCATCGGCGATCTTGCGTCCAAAGTCCAGCACAGCGATGCGGTCAGCTAGGTCCATCACCACACCCATGTCGTGCTCCACCAAAACAATAGGAATGCGCTTTGCCTCGCGCACATCCAGAATGAAACGTGCCAGGTCTTCCTTCTCTTCCGTATTCATACCGGCCATAGGCTCATCCATCAGCAGAATCTTCGGGTCTTGGGCCAGTGCGCGCCCCAAGTCCACGCGCTTGCGAAGCCCATAACCGAGGCTGCCCACCGGCACATGCCGGATGGATTCAATTTCAAGAAACTCAATGATTTCTTCCACTACCTCCCGATGCAAAACTTCTTCGCGCTTTGCCGGGCCGAAATGGAAAAACGACTGCACGAGATTGGCCCGCATGTGCATGTGGCGCCCCACCATCAGGTTCTCGATAACGGTCATGCCCGAAAAAATGTGCGTACCTTGAAAAGTGCGCGCCAGGCCCTGTGCCGCCACGTCGTGAACCGCCATGTCGCGCACGTTGCGCCCGGCCAGGGATATCTCGCCTTTCTTGGGGCGGTAGAACCCGCTCAGGCAGTTCATCAGAGAAGACTTTCCCGCTCCGTTCGGCCCGATGATTGCCAGCAGCTCGTCCTTGCGCACATCAATCGAAACATCATTCAGCGCCACAACTCCACCGAACTGCAGCAGCAGATTCTGGGCTGTCAGCACCACGCCTTCCCGCTGGCTTTGAATGGCTGCATTCATTGGCACCTCCACTCTGAATTCTTGGCTTTGTCCATCGAATTTCCTTCATAAGACCTTTGCAGGGTCTACGCATCCATTTGCGGGAATGCTCGCAGCGATCAATGGACCACGACTAACAACGGACACCCGCATCCAGGCTGATCGTGGTGGCATTCAAATAGGCGTTTTCCACAACGTGCCGAACCAGTCCACCGAACTCTTGTGCCTGCCCCATGCGATGAGGAAAGAGGATGACGTTGTCAATAATGTTTTGCGACACCTTCGTTGGCATGCCTGCAGACATGGCGGTCTCAAACAGACCAGGCGCCACGGCCACCACTCGGATTCCGTGTTGCGCAAGATCCCGCGCCACCGGAAGCGTCATTCCAATGACCGCCGCTTTGCTGGCGCTATATGCGGCCTGGCCCACTTGACCCTGCCACGCAGCACCAGATGACGTGTTCACGATGACCCCCCGTTCACCGTCGACATTGGGCTCGTTCTGCGACATGGCCAACGACGCATAGCGCACCACGTTGAAGGTCCCGGTCAGGTTGATGGCGATCACCCGGTTCCAAAGATCCATCGGGAATAACTCGCCCTTTGAAAGCGTCTTGCAGGGACCCAGAATTCCCGCGCAATTTACCGCCACATGCAGCGCACCAAATTCCGCCACTGCCGCGTCTACGCCAGCCTTCACACTGGCCTCGTCCGAAACATCAACCTTCTGGATTCGCACGCGCTCGCCCATCGGCAGCACCTCGCTCGCAAGGCGCTCTTCGTCCAGATCAACCGCCATGACGCTCGCTCCGGCCGCAAGCAATGCCTTGCAAGTGGCGAGCCCCAGGCCTGAAGCAGCTCCTGTGACGAAGGCAATGGTATTTTTGACATCCATACTATTTCTCTTGTCTCTTATTGAGTGCAGCGCTCAGCGCGCCAAGATGGTGATACAGGCAACAGCTTCTTCAATGCCCTCAAGACCGCCACCGTTTTCTGCCAGCGCAATCCTTGCGTCAGTCACCTGCCGCAGTCCGGCTTCCCCGCGAAGCTGAGTTACCAACTCATGGACTTGGGCAATACCGGTGGCCCCAACAGGGTGCCCCTTAGACTCCAGGCCGCCGGACGGATTAACGGGAATGCGGCCACCAATCCGGGTATCACCCCGCTCGGCAATCACACCGCCCATGCCGAACTCACAGAAACCGAGGTTTTCTGTCTGAATGATTTCACCCATGGCCGTGGCATCGTGCACCTCGGCCACCGAGATATCTGCTGGGCCAACACCCGCCAGCTCATACGCCTTGCGCGAAGCCAAAGCCGTGCAGTGGTTGGTGTAGTCGTCCTCGCTCCGGTCAGAACCGCTTTGCACCACGGCCGCCAACACCTTGATGGCACGTTTTTCATCGATGTTGAGGCGTTTGAGCGCCGAGCGTGTGCACAGGACGGCCGCTGCTGCGCCGTCAGACACAGGAGAGCACATGGGCAGGGTCAAGGGATAGGTGATCGGCGGCGCAGCAAGCACTTCCTCGATGCTGTAGGCCATCTGGTACTGCGACAGCGGGTTGTGCATGGAATGCGCATGGTTCTTGGACGACACGGCAGCCAACTGGCGCTGCGTCGTCCCGAAGGTGCGCATGTGCGATCGTGCAAACGCGGCATACACGTCCATGAAAACGCTGTACGGCCTGGGTGAGGTACTCCCCTCAGGCACAGCCACGTCGCGTCCCATCTTCATCAGCTCCGCACGGATCTCTTCTGCACGCGAGAGATCCCAGGCACTGTCAAACACCGAGAACATCTTGAGCTTGTCGGTTGAGAACATCTTCTCTGCACCAACGGCCAAAGCGACATCGCCAGCACCCGACTTGAGGTGATTGCAGGCTAGAACGAACGCCGACGAGCCGCTTGCACAAGCGTTTTCGACGTTCACCACCGGAATGCGCCCGATGCCCATTGCCCGTAGCGCAATTTGCCCACGAATCATGTGCTGGCCATCCATATGCCCTTGGGAAGTGTTGCCAAAAAAGGCGGCTTCCAGGTCTTCCTCTTGCAAACCCGCATCCGCCAAAGCAGCTGCAGTGGCCTCACGCGTGAGCGCCTTAATGTCCTTGTCCAGATGCCGACCAAAGGGCGTCATACCGACACCGACCACATAGATATCTTCCATCTTTCTTCTCCTTGGCAGGTTTCATGCAATCCATGCAACCAAAAAATTACTCTATATAAAGTTGTTTTACTTTAAAGTAAAATTAAAAAAAATTTGCTAGGGAAATCCCTTGGCAATCACATTCGCTGCTCAGCGCAGCGGCAGGAATCGCATGCCCCGCATGGTCTCAATATCGCCCTGCGCAGTCACGCCGTACAGGCCACGGGCCACGTTGTGGGGATGAGAGGCGGCTTCGGCCATGTTGAGCACCGGCGCGAAGCAACTGTCAGTGCCCTCCATCAGTGCATTCCAGTGCACACTGGGTTGCGAAGCAAAGCGCTGCGCGATCCGCGCCTTGAGAGACGGCCACGAAGACTTGTCCATCTGCTGCGCGGGATCCACATCCGTCAGCTCCAACTGCTTCAACAGCAAGGCATAGAACGGGGGCTCGATCGCACCGACCGTGATGTATCGGCCGTCGCTGCACAAGTAACGGTCGTAGAAGGGCGAGTCATGGAAGACACTGGGTTCACTGCCGTCCACGCCACCGCCTTGGCGAATCAGCTGCACAAGCGGCGACAGCATGGCCAACACATCCACGATGGCGCCGTCGACTACGCAACCCTGCCCAGTATTCCGGGCGCCAAGCAACGCCGACACCATTCCAAACCCGAGCCCAAGCGCACCGGCAGCATCCCCGACCACCGTAGGCGGAAGCATGGGGGGGTGTCCCGGCTGCTCGGTGAGCGACATCAGCCCCGTAAGAGCGACATAGTTCATGTCGTGCCCGGCTGCCTGGGCCAGCGGCCCATCCTGCCCCCAGCCTGTCATGCGTCCATACACAAGCCGCGGGTTGCGTTCACCGCATACATCGGGGCCCAGACCCAAGCGCTCCATCACACCCGGGCGGTTGCCTTCAATCACTCCGTCGCTTTGCGCGACCAACTCCAGCGCCTGCGCCTTGTCCTCCGCCCGCTTGAGATTTAACGTGACGCGCCGTTTACCACGAGACAAGAGCGCCCCGTCTTTCGGCGTTAGCTCGTCAGGCAGTGAGCCCGCACCGGGCCGCCCAACCACGGTCACGTCCGCACCCATTTGCATCAGCATGAACCCCGCCAAGGGCCCTGGGCCAATTCCCTCGAACTCAACGATCTTGATTCCAAGAAGCGGAGGCATTGGCGATCGCGTCTGAGTTTTCATCAAAAAATTCCACAAATTTAATTTTTTACTCTAAATTAAAATAATTGACTTGATAGTAATGGAAAACCCCATACCCACGAAAACCGAGGCAAAAGCAGAATCGACCCATGAACACACAAGTCACCAATGAAAGACAGATGTCGACGCCGGTTGTTATTTCAGAGGTCCGAAAAGGCAGCATGTGGATCCGCCTGAACCGGCCTGAGGCAATGAACTCACTGACCCCAGAGGTACTTCGAGGGATAGACCAGGCACTCAACGAAGCACAGAACCGGGCGGACGTGAGGTCCGTCGTCTTGACGGGCACTGGCCGGGCCTTCTGCGCAGGCGCCGACCTAAAGTACGTCAAGACACAAACGGGCGAAACTGGCACCATCGGCTTTCTGGACAGCGTTCTGGTCACCATGAACCGCATCGATCGCTTTCCAAAACCCGTGATCGCAGCCCTGAACGGCATCACCCTGGCGGGCGGACTAGAACTGGTGCTCTGCTGTGACCTCGTGCTGGCGGCACGCAGTGCCAAGATTGGCGACGCGCACGCCAACTACGGTCTACTCCCAGGCGGTGGAGGCTCGGTGCGCCTGCCACGAGTTATTGGCCCCACGCGCGCCAAGTACCTTCTATTCACGGGTGACTTCGTGGACGCAGCAGAACTGGTGGAGGCGGGCCTCGTCAACCAGGTGGTGGACGACGACCAACTCGAAAGCGCGACGCAGGCTGTGGCTGACAAGATCGCCAGCAAGAGCCCTCTGGGCCTGCGCCGCATGAAAGCGCTGATCGACGATGGCTTGCAACAGCCCCTGGACACTGCCTTACGGCTGGAGTTGCTGGCATCCGAAGTGCATGCACATAGCGCCGATCTCCACGAAGGCCTGGCCGCCTTCAACGAGAAGCGCGCCCCGCGCTTCACGGGCCACTGAGCCGGCAACGCCATGCGTACGTCCCCGACCACCAACCGATTCGAAGCGCTGCGCGCTTCGCAGCAATTCGCCTACGACCGCGCCCCCTCCATCCGCGCGGTCTATGAGCTTGCGACAATGACACCGCAAGATCTCCAAGGCCCGGCCGACCTCGCGCGACTCGCCGTCACAAGCAAGGATGCACTGCTTGAGAAGCAGCGCCAGTCACCGCCATTCGGTGGGTTTCTGGCGGCCGACGACGCATCCATCCGTCGGGTCTTTGTCTCACCGGGCCCCGTCTACGAACCCCAGTTGTTCGACGACGACACTGGCCACGGTTTTTCGCATGCATTCCGTCAGGCAGGCATCGGCCCGGGTGACCGCGTTCTCAACACATGGTCCTACCATCTTGTGCCAGCCGGCCTTTTGCTGGATGCGGGCATTGCCGCTACCGGAGCAACGCTCATCCCCTGCGGACCCGGCGGCGCCGAACAACAGGCGCAGCTCATCATGGAACTGGGCATCACCTGCATTTGCGCCTCCACATCCTTCTTCGTGACCTTGGTCGAAACGCTTGAGCGCATGGGCTACGACCTGCCTTCTCAATGGAAGGTCCGCTCCGCAATGCTGGGGGGCGAACTGGGTGACTGGATGGGCAAGCGCCGCAGGCTGGAGGAGAAGTACGCCATCCGCACGTTCTCAGCCTACGCCACCGGCGACTTCGGGCTGATTGCCTACGAGGAACCAGGACAAGTGGGCTACACGGTTCAGCCTGACCGGCTTGTCCAGATCTGCGACCCCCGCACCGGCGCTCCCCTTCCCCTGGGCGAACCAGGTCAAATAGTGGTCACCACGCTGGACAGCGGCTGGCCCCTGGTCCGCTTTGGCACAGGCGATGTGGCGCAAGCGCTGACCCATTCACCGGATGGTCTCGTCGAACGCATCAGCATGTTGCAAGGCCGAGTGGGCCAAGGTGTCAAAGTGCGCGAAATTTTCATCTATCCACGCAACGTGGAAGAACTGCTCATCCGGCTCCCTGCTATCGAACGTGCCCAGGTCATCGTTGGAAAACAACAGCATCGGGAAACCGCGACCTTGCGCGCAGTACTGACGCCAGGGGCCTCTCAGGACGCCACACAAAGTGACTTGATGGAAGTATTCAGGCAACTGACCCGCCTGAAGCTCGACTCAGTCGAGTGGCTAGTCCAGGAAGATATGCCCACTGACGCCCCCTTGTTGGTTGACAACAAGCATTGAAATCCTAAAAAGCGTTTGGTCTGATGCACCAGGTGGCTACACCGTCGCTCACCCCATGAAACGATAGTAATGATTGATCCCGCAGCCAATGCACTGACCTACCCATTCGAGCCACCAACACCACGCCACTGGGTCGAGGTCGCCCCTGGTGTGCGCTGGATCCGGCTGTCCATGCCATTCCGGCTCGACCACATCAATGTATGGGCCATAGACACCCATGATGGCTGGGTACTGGTAGATACCGGCCTGAACACCCCCGACACCGTTGCCGACTGGCTGGCCCTCATGGCGCAGGGGCCGCTGGCACGGCCGCTCCAAGGCGTGTACGCCACACACATGCACCCCGACCACATCGGCCTAGCTGGTTGGTTCACGCGTCGCGTTGGTGTGCCGCTGCACATGAGCCGCCTGGAATACCTGACCTGCCGCGTGATGCATGCCGACACTAACCGCGAGGCCCCGCCCGACGGCGTGCTCTTCAATAGGCGCGCCGGCTGGTCGGAGGCAGCCATTGAAAGCTACCGCAGCCGATTCGGCAGCTTTGGCAAACATATCCACGCTCTGCCCGAGAGCTACCGACGCTTGCAGGACGGCGATCACGTCCAGTTGGGTAAGCATGACTGGCGGATCATCACCACCGGCGGCCACTCACCAGAACATGCTTCTCTGTACTGCCCCGATTTGAAGCTACTGATCGCCGGCGATCAGGTACTGCCGAAGATTTCGTCGAATGTGTCGGTGTTCGCCAGCGAGCCACAGGCCAATCCGCTGAAGGAGTGGTATGGGGCGCTCGACAAGCTGATGAGGGATGTTCCCAACGATGTGTTGGTCCTCCCCTCTCACAACGAGCCCTTTTATGGACTGCATGAACGCCTTGAATCGCTCAGGTTGGGTCAAAATAGTGCTCTGGAGCGGCTGCGTCAGTCACTGTCTACCGGACCTCAACGGATCGTCGATGCGTTCGCTGCCCTCTTTAAGCGCGCCATCGGAGAGCAGGATCCGCAGCAACTGAGCCTGGCAACAGGTGAGGCCGTTGCTTGCATGAACTTTCTCATTGCACAGGGCACCGTAGAGTTCATGATGGACGAAAACGGGGTCGCGTGGCACTCAAAAAAGCTTGAAGGCGCTGTCGCCGAGGTCAAACGTTCTCCACGTGCCAACTTTGACTGACCCCGTCTCGATGGGGCGATAGCTATGGCGTCTGCTCTGAAGTCACCCTGCAATCCGCATGAATGCTGAGGCTTCTTGTGTATGCTCATCTCACGCTCACTGGGCGTACATCATGCTTAGCATGCATCGGCGTTCATCGCAGTCGCCAGGAGGCTGCTCGTAAACGGCCGCTATGAACCGCCCCGGGATTTAGGAACTCGTTTGGAGTCCGTTCAATGACTGCTTCGTGGCGAGTAGCGTGAGTCCGGCCACCGGTTGCCACCGTCCGCAACCGCTGCAGAGCCGACTTCGAGCGCGGGAGCGCCCCCACTCTCAGGCCCTCGCCACCGGCACATCCTCCCACCGCGTCGTGTACTGCGGTGTGCGCCTCTCCTGCTTCATCCCCCAGTCCTTGCCCTTGTTCGTGCCCCCCGTGGCACCGGACTGCACAGTGCCTTTGCCATACCGCTGGTTGAGCGCATCCAGCGCCACCATCAGTTGGGTGCGGTCCCGGTGGTCTTCATCCTCCAGATCCAGCTCGCCCTGCAGCACATTGCCCGGCACCAGGTCCAGCAGCATCACCCCGGCCTTGGCCATCTTGTACCCAGGCTCGTACATGCGGCGCATGCCCGCTGTGGCCGCCCACACCAGCTTGCCGGTGTCGGCCGTAGGCCGGCGCAGGGGCACCACGACTGACTTGTTGAAGCGCGGGCCGGGGCGGAACGGCGAGGTGTGGCAGAACACCAGCAGTTGGCTGGCCAGGCTGCCTTGCTTGCGCAGCTTCTCGGCCGCGCGGCTGGCGAACTCGCTCACAGCCTCCACCAGCGGCGGCAGGTCGGTGACCGCCTGGCCGAATGACCGGGTGCAGGCAATCTCTCTCTTGGGCTCGGGCGCGTCATCCAGCTCAATGCACTGCATACCCTGCACCTCGCGTACCGTGCGCTCCAGCACCACGCTCCAGCGCCTGCGCACCATGGCTGGGTCCAGCCGGGCCAGGTCCAGGACCGTATGCACCCCACACTGATGCAGCTGCGCGCCGATCTTGCGGCCCACGCCCCAGACTTCTTCCACCAGCGTGCCGGCCAACACGTCGTCCAGGTCCTGGGCAGGCAGGGCGGTCAGGTTACACACCTGGGCCAGCTCGGCGGGGTAGCTCCCCGGTTTGCGCTCGGCCGTCTTGGCGATGTGGTTGGCCAGCTTCGCCAGTGTCTTGGTCTGGCCAATCCCAATGCCGCAGGGGATGCCCACCCACTGGTGGATGCGCGCACGGATGGCGTGGCTGCGTTTGGTCAGGTCGCCCCGCATGCCCTGCAGGCCGATGAATGACTCGTCAATGCTGTAGATCTCCTGCGAGGGGCCTAGGCCCGCCGCCAAGCTCATCATCCTGTTGCTCATGTCGCCGTACAGGGTGAAGTTGGCACTCAAGGCCACCAGGCCGTGGGTCTCTTCCATGTGCCGTATCTGGAACCACGGCGCCCCCATCTTGATGCCCAGGGCCTTGGCCTCATTGCTGCGGGCAATCGCGCAGCCATCGTTGTTGCTCAACACCACCACCGGGCGGCCGTTGAGGCTGGGGCGGAACACCCGCTCACAGCTCACGTAAAAATTGTTGCCATCCACCAGCGCGTACATGCTGGCCTCCGTCCATCAGATCAGGTGAGAAACAGCTTCACGCACCCACTCACCACGCCCCACACCTCAATGGTCTGGCTGTCGCGGGGGATGATGTCGGGATATGTGGGGTTGGCCGCGCGCAGCTTGATGCGGCCGGCGCGCTGGTGCAGATACTTCACGGTGCATTCGCCGTCCACAATGGCCACGACGATGCTGTTGTGCTTGGGCTTGATCGCCCGGTCCACCGCGATGATGCAGCCGTCCTCAATGCCCGCGTCCCGCATCGAGTCGCCCCGTACGCGCCAGAAGTAGGTGGCCTGGGGGTGCTTTACCAGCAGCTGCATGATGTCCAGCCGCTCCACCACAAAATCGTCAGCAGGCGATGGAAACCCCGCGCGCACGCTCACCCCGCACAGGGGCAAGGCCAGCGACTGCGCCGCCGTGTCGTACGGCACGGGTAGCGGGGAGTTCCAAAGACTGTACATATTTACAGTGTAGCTCCCTGCTGCCAGAATGTTGCCATGTGTACCTACTACGAGGTCCCGGGCCGCGAGCAGCTGGTGCTGCACTTCGGTGACGTGCCCGAGGAAGAGTGGCGCGACAAGATGAGCCCGCTCTACCGAGGGCCGTTCCTGCGGGCCAAGGGCGGGGCAGGGCGGGAGCTGGTGGTAGGGCAGTGGGGCATGATCCCGCCGCACTCCAAAACACACATCCCCACCGGCAAGGACGGCAAGCGCCTGAGCACCGTCAACGCACGCCGTGAAGGCATGGCCAAGTCATGGACCTACGGTGGCCCCTGGCGCAAGGGGCAGCGCTGCATCATCCCGGCGCAGTTGTACGTCGAACCCTACTGGGGAACCGGCAAACACATCCCCTGGCAGTTCGAGCGCGCCGACGGCGAGCCCTGGGGCCTGGCGGGCCTGTGGAGCGAATGGACCGACCCGGCCACGGGTGAGGTAGTGCTCAGCTACACCATGATCACGCAGAACTGCGACGACGTGCCGGTTCTCAACCTGATGCACAGGCCGGACCCCAAGCGCGCGCCTGACATGCAGGATAAGCGCACGGTGGTTCCGTTGGAAAAGGGCGACTGGGATGCCTGGCTGCATGGCACCGTCGAACAGGCAGAGGCGCTGATCAAAGTGCCGCCACTGGAGCTGTTTGTGCACCGGGCGAAGGACCCGGCACAGCAGGTAGAGTTACCTGTCCAGTCAGAGTGACGCATGCGTGCAATAGCCGTTACCCGCGCCGACTTGAAGCGGCGACATAGATTTACGTTCGTCCGGACCAACGCGAATCAGGCCGCGTTGGATTATCTGGTGCATAGCCGAGTGGTGCAAAAGTCGGCGACTCTCTCATCTTGACGGAGAGTCTCTCGATACGGTGGTGGTAAAGGGCCCTCACCAACTCACTACTGGCGCCTGCGAAGCAGTAGATCAAATAGTCAAAGCTTTTAAGATGCTCATCCGAGTGGTTTCCACAGCGGCGGGTCGGGCTCTGGTAAAGGCAGCGTTTCTTGTTGAGGTCTTTGCAGAGCTTCCCACTGACGCATTCGTTTCAATTGCCGGGGCTTAAGAAGTACGGCACCAGAGCGATGGGTCTTCGACATGCAGGACTCCTCAAGGGTTGAATTGCGCGCGCAAGGACGGTTGCGTGCCATCCTGTTTGTCTTTAGTTCTCGCGCGTCTTTCACGGCCTGCGAGTGCCTTGTCATGGTGCGGGTCGTGAAACTCTGTAATCGCAATAAATTGCCCGTATGTAAGAGCGAGAACCTGCACATGGCGGTCGCAGGTACAAGTAGTTGGTGCACGCTGCTTTATCATTGGATTGACTTCCGATCAACGAAGGACGTCAGATAAATTTAGGCGTGTGGTGATTCCAATGCCGCCGGAATAGTGCCGCCGTGCGTGTAGGCATTTTCCGATGGCAAGCACGGTAAATAGGTTCACGTCTGAGCCACAGATTCCACTTCACCTCGACTTGGAAGCGGGCCTTCGTCGTCAGGCAAGCAAAGCTGGCGTTTAGGGCCCCAAGGGTTCGCATGCCAAGGTGCTCATTCCGTTCCATGCGCAGCCAGAGGCACGCAATCAGATGTGGGTAGAACTGCAGGGTTTGGAGAAGACCTTCGGGATTCGATCCGTACTGAACTGGACGGTTACTACCGCGCGGCGTGAAAGACTCTGGGCAGAGCCAGTACCTCCCTCAGGGTTCGTCGCGGTATGGTTCGATGATGTCGCCACGGCTCATGAAGCTTTCGAGCCCGAATCCCGGCTCCGACCTATCCTTGAGAAGTACACCACCCATTGGGTAGCCTATCTGGTTGATCGGCTTTGCATTAGGTAGTTGCAGCGCGTGGGCGCTTCCAGAAGCACCTTGCGTGGACATGTTGATGAGGGAACCACGTCTCTGGGCAAATACTCTAGCTCTTGGATATGTGCAGCATCGTAGATCGGGTATCGCTGAAAGCTGATGCCAGCAAACGCCTTGTGTCGCCAGCGCAAAACTCTGCCCAGTCTTGCATCATCTTGCGCCGTTTGTCCAATGCATCGCCGCGGCGGTATGCAGCTTCTACCTTGTTGTCCAGAACGTGAGCCAATGCTTGCTCAGCGATATCCCGAGGGTGATTGGTGAGTTCACCTGCCCAATCGCGGAACGTAGAGCGGAATCCGTGGGGCACTGCATCCACCTCCATGCGACGCAGCACAGAAGTCAATGCCATATCCGAGAGAGCTTTCCCGCTTTCGGTTGAAAAGACAAGATCAACATCTGTCTTCCTGGGTAGCTTTTTCAGAATTGCCAGTGCGAAGCTGGACAGGGGCACGCGATGCTCTTTGCCCGCCTTCATACGTTCAGCGGGAATGGTCCAGACGGAGGCCTCAAGGTCAAACTCATCCCAGCGAGCACCTCTCACCTCACCACTGCGTGATGCGCAAAGAATCGCAAACTCCAGCGCACGCGCAGCCAGACCTTCTCGGCTACTAAGAGCTTTCATGAACTCAACCATCTTGGCGACTGGAAGTGCGCGATGGTGTTCAACCTTCTGAATCTTTCCTGGGGCGGGCAGCAACTTGTCGAGATGGCCCTTCCAGCGTGCTGGGTTGTCGCCAGTCCGATATTTGCGAACGGTGGCCCAGTCGAGCACGCTCTCGATACGTCCACGCAGACGCGTGGCGGTCTCGGTCTTTGTTTTCCAGATGGGCTCCAGAACCTTCAATACGTGGTCTTGTCCAACATCCTGGACAAGAAGATCTCCGAGGTGTGGGTATGCATAGGTTTCCAGAGTTGCACTCCACTGTGCTCGGTGCTTGGGATTCTTCCAACCCTCGCCGTGGGCCTCGATATAGGCAAGAGCTGCCTGTTTGAATGTCTTCTGCGTTGCCTGCTGCGCCTTGAGGCTGCTAGCGATTGCCAGACGCTGCACGATGGGATCGATACCTTGGTCAATCTGCTCTTTGGCTGCGCGGGCCTTTTCCTTGGCTTTGGCCAAGGTCACTTCCGGAAAACCGCCAAGACCCATGTGCCTGCGTTTGTTCCCCACCATGGTCCGTAGGACCCAGGACCTTGCGCCCGACTCCACTACATACAGGTACAGGCCCGCCACGCCGCCCACGGCATGGTGTCCCACCTTCGTCAGGCGCCCAACCTCCAGCGCCGACAGTTCTTTCGCTTTACGTGCCATCTTTCGAATCCCAAAGTCACATCCTTGATGTCAGCGAGCTCGGCGAAGAGCTCTCTGACGTCAAATTGTGCCGTGTTTTTATCCGCCATGGTATCTACCATAATTGATCCGATTGAATCGGATTTGACTGGACTGATTTGGACTTTGAGATCGATTGATTTTCTGGAAAACCTATATAAATCAGCGGTCTAGGTGTTGTGCTTGGACTGATTTGGACTTTGTTGGAAGTTCGGCGGACGGACTCCGTTTCCGCCAAGATAAGCCCCAGGTGCTCAAGCACTTGGGGCTTTTTCTTTGGCGCTTTCTGCCGCCTCGTTCCCGCAGGCATCGCCTGCGAACTGTCAGGCTCCTCGCGCAGGTCACTCGTCGATGGAGGCGCTCCATCGGCTGCCCCAATCGTTTCCTTTGTGGACCTTGTCGATCTCGCGGCGGTCGCGTTTGGTGGGGCGGCCTTCTTGCAATGTGGCGGCGGGCTCGGGGGCCAGGCGGCGCATTTCCGCTGCTTTTTCGCGGGCGGCGATGCTGTCAGGGGTTTCCTCATACAGCTGCTGGGCCACAGGCGCGGGGCCCCGGGCGCCGCTCAGGCCCCGCACGAGCACGGTGCGTGCCACGGGCCCTTGGCGCAGCGCCACGGTGTCGCCGCAGCGCAGGTCGCGGGCAGGTTTGGCCAGTTGACCATTGACGGTGACCCGGCCTTTGCCGATTTCTTCCGTGGCGAGGCTGCGGGTTTTGTAAAAGCGGGCGCACCAGAGCCATTTGTCCAGCCGCATCGTCTCCATCGTGTTCATGGGTGAGATTGTGCCGCTTGCGCCGTCGGCGCGCTGTCAGTCAGGGGCGCAGGCAGTGGCAGGCGGACGACGGCGTCCAGCCCGGTCACCTTGTGGCCCTGGACCCGGTTGGTCAGCGCGATGCTGCCTTCCAGGGCCTGCACGATCTCATGGCAGATGGCCAGGCCCAGGCCACTGCCGGTGCGCACATCACCCGCCGAGAAGGGCTGGAACAGACGGGCCGCCAGTTCGTCATCAATACCCGGACCGTGGTCGCTGATGGTGAGCGCCACATGCCGTCCGTCGCTGCGCAGGTCCACGGTCAGCTCGCTGCCCGGTGGTGCGTGCCGCACGGCGTTATGCAGCAGGTTGCGGCTCAGCTCGCGCAGCATCCATTCGTGCGATTGCACCAGAGCGGGCTCGGTGTGGATGCCGAAGTCGAGGTCGCGCTGGGCGATGAGGGGCGAGATTTCCAGCGCCACTGCGCGCAGGACCTCGTCGAACCGGGTAGCGGGCGGCGCGCTTTGCTGGCGCAGTTGCTCCACCTTGGCCAGGGCCAGCATCTGGTTGGCCAGCAGCGTGGCGCGGTCCACGGTGTCGCTGATTTCGTGCAGGGCTTGCTGTGGCTCCACATCGCCGTGCAGGGCGGACTGCACCTGCGTCTTGAGCACGGCCAGCGGCGTGCGCAACTGGTGCGATGCGTCGCGCACAAAGCGCTTCTGGTGCCGCAGCAGGTGGCGCAGGCGCTGCATGACCTCGTTGGTTGCGTCCACTAGCGGTTGCAGCTCGCGCGGGGCCAGGGGGGCGGCAATGGGGCTCAGATCGCCTTCGCGCCGGGCCTGCAGCTGCTGGCTGAGCTGGCGAACGGGCTGGGTGGCGCGCTGCACCACCAGCACCACGGTGAAGGCGATCACCGCGATCAGCAGAGCCTGGCGCAGCAGGGTGTTGCGCAGGATCTGAAGGGCCAGGGTTTCGCGCACTTCCAGCGTCTCGGCCACCTGGATCACCGCCATAGCCCGCCCCTGGGAGCTGGCCACCGGCTGCAGCAGCACGGCGACGCGCACATCGCGGTCGCGAAAGCGGTCGTCGTAAAAGTCCACCAAGGCCGCATAGGGCGGGCGGGCAGGGATGCTGCCGTGCCACATCGGTAGGTCTTCAAAGCCCGACACCATCTCGCCCTTCAGGGTCGAGACGCGGTAGAACATCTGGCTCTGGTTGTCGGCTTCAAAGGCCTCCAGCGCGGAATACGGCACGATGGCGCGCAGCTGCGCCTCCTCGTCAAAACCCTTCACATCCAGCTGTTCGCTGATGCTCTTGGCAGATGCCAGCAGGGTGCGATCGTAGGCCGTGTTGAGGGATGCCAGTGTCTGGTGGTACAGACTCCAGGTGTTGAAGCCGATGAACAGCACCACCGGCAGCAAGATGCCCAGCAGCAGGCGCCGCCTTAGCGAGTGGTGGCGCACGCCTTTGGGGCTCATGTGTCGGCCCGCAGCAGGTAGCCCAGGCCGCGCAGCGTCATCAACGTCAGGCCCGTGCCTGCCAGCTTTTTGCGCAGCCGGTACACCACGACCTCGATGGCTTCGTATTGCACGTCCAGCTGGCCCGGAAACACCAGCTCATACAGCCGTTCCTTGGTCACCGCATGGCCGGGCTGGGCCAGCAGGGCGTGCATCAAAGCGAGCTCGCGCGGCGTGAGCTCCATCACCTCGCCGTGGAGGTACAGGGCGCCGCTGTCCTTGTCGTAGCGGATGGCGCCGATCTGCACGGTGCTGGGGGCGAGGGGCGCCACTGCGGGGTCTGCGCTGCGGCGCACCAGGGCGCGCAGACGGGCCTCCAGTTCGTCCAGGTCAAAAGGTTTTGGCAGGTAGTCGTCGGCTCCGGCGTTCAGGCCCATCACCCGGTCGCCGACGGTGCCGCGCGCTGTCAGGATGAGCACAGGGGTGCGCAGGCCGCGCGACCGGGCCTGCTGCAGCACTTGCAGGCCGTCCAGGCCGGGCAGGGTCAGGTCCAGGATGACGGCATCGGGCTGCAGCGCGGTCCACTGGCTGAGCGCCGCGCGCCCGTCGCCCACGGCTGTGACCTCAATGCCGCGCCGGGTCAGCGCGCGGTGCAGCGTGGCCTGCATGGTGGGGTCGTCTTCTACAAGGAGCAATTGCATGCGCGGCACCATAGCACCGTCTCGTCGGGCCCCGCGCATGAGTGTTTTCCCTGAGTCTGAGGACAGCCGTTTGACAGGCAGCGCGCGCATCATCGGGCGGTTCGCAAACCTTATCAGGAGACAGACACCATGCGTCGCGATACCTTTCTGAAATCCCTGGCCGCCTTGGCCGCAGCGGGTGCGCTGCCCGTCTCGGCCCAGACGGCATCTGCCATCAAGATGATGATCCCCGCCAACCCGGGGGGAGGCTGGGACACCACCGGTCGCGCGTTGGGCAAGGCAATGCAGGACGCAGGGGTTGCCAGCTCGGTCACCTATGACAACAAGGGCGGTGCCGCCGGCGCGATCGGTCTGGCGCAGTTCGTCAACGGCAGCAAGGGCGACCCGAATGCCGTGATGGTGATGGGTGCGGTGATGCTGGGCGGCATCATCACAGGCAAGCCCCCGGTGGGCCTGGACAAGGTCACGCCGCTGGCACGCCTGACCAGCGAATACAACGTGTTCGTGCTGCCTTCCAACTCGCCTTTCAAGTCGATGAAGGACGTGGTGGACCAGCTCAAGAAGGACCCCGGTAGCGTGAAATGGGGTGGCGGCTCGCGCGGCTCCACCGAGCACATCGCAGCCGCCATGATTGCCCGTGAAGTGGGCGTGGACCCGGCCAAGATCAACTATGTGGCGTTCCGTGGGGGCGGCGAGGCAACTGCCGCCATCCTGGGCGGCAACGTCACCATCGGCGGCAGCGGCTACAGCGAGTTTGCCGAGTACATCGCTGCGGGCAAGATGCGGGCCATCGGGGTCACGTCCGGCAAGCGCCTCAAGGGCGTCGAGGTGCCCACGCTCAAGGAGCAGGGCATCAACGTCGAGATCGGCAACTGGCGCGGTGTGTACGGTGCTCCCGGTATCGACAAGGCCCAGCGCGATGCACTGATCGCCTCCATCGAGAAGGCCACGAAGAGCAAGGCCTGGAGCGAGGCGCTGGCAAAGAACGACTGGACCCCCGCATGGATGGCTGGCGATGCGTTTGCCAGCTTCGTGGACCAGGAATTCGCCAGCCTGCGCGCCACCATGGTCAAGTCCGGGATGGTGTGATGACTGAAGGCAGCACCATTCCATCGCCGCGCGCGCAGACCATCGTCGGCGCCGGTGTGCTGCTGGTGGCCGGAGGCATGGCCTTCGGCGCCTTGCAGATTTCCGGCGAGGCCGGTTACGGCGGCGTCGGCCCCAACTTTCTGCCGTGGCTGTGTACCGTGGTGCTGGCCATTTGCGGCGCGTGGCTGGTGTGGGAGGCACGCACTGGCGGTTACCGCGAGATGGCCGAAGCCAGCGGGCACCCCAAGGCCGACATCGGCTCTTTCGTGTGGGTGTCTGCGGGCCTTCTGGTCAACGCCGCATTGATCGGCACCGTGGGCTTCATCGTGAGCTGCACGATCTGCTACGTGCTGGCCGTGCAAGGCCTTCGCCGCGCAGCACGGCAGCCCCAAGCCGGCTCCGTCGGCACGTGGGTGAAGGATGTGCTGACCGGGCTGGCGATCTCGGCGCCCGTGTTCTGGGCCTTCACGCAGTTTCTCGCCATCAACCTGCCGGGCCTCACGGGAACGGGCTGGCTGTAAGGCCTCCGCCTCCTCTGCCGCAGCCCGGCAAGACCCCTGACAACAACATCAAGAAGAGGTTCTGATGGAAATCTTTGATGCGCTTCTGGCGGGCTTTGCCACCGCCATCACGCCAGCCAACCTGCTGTGGGCGCTGGTGGGCTGTGCCCTCGGGACGGCCGTGGGCGTGCTGCCTGGCATCGGGCCCGCCGTGGCTGTGGCCATGTTGCTGCCCATCACCGCCAAGGTCGAGGTTACGGCCTCGATGATCTTTTTTGCCGGTATCTACTACGGCGCCATGTATGGAGGGTCCACCACGTCGATCCTGCTGAACACGCCCGGGGAGACGGCGAGTATGGTGACCGCGATGGAGGGCAACAAGATGGCCAAGAGTGGCCGCGCCGGTGCGGCGCTGGCAACCTCGGCGATTGGCTCCTTCGTGGCGGGCACCATTGCCACGGTGGTCGTGACGCTGTTCGCACCGGGCGTGGCGGAATTTGCCGTCAAGCTGGGGCCGCCGGAATACTTCATGCTGATGGTGCTGGCCTTCACCACTGTCAGCGCGGTGCTCGGCCAGAGCGCGTTGCGCGGCATGACAGCCCTCTTTGTGGGGCTGGCGCTGGGCTGCGTAGGCATGGACCAGATCTCTGGTGCCGCGCGCTACACCGCAGGCCAGATGGAGTTGCTGGACGGCATCGACATCGTTCTGGTGGCCGTGGGTCTGTTTGCCGTGGCGGAGGTGCTCTACGCTGCCATTTACGAAGGCAGTGTGAACGAGACGCAGAACAAGATGAGCCGTGTGCACATGACCGCACGGGACTGGAAACGGTCCTGGCCCGCGTGGCTGCGCGGTACGCTCATCGGCACACCGTTTGGCTGTATCCCTGCGGGCGGCACCGAGATCCCCACCTTCCTCAGCTACGCCACCGAGAAGAAGCTGGCCAAGGGCGAGGACAAGGCCGAGTTTGGGGGCAAGGGCGCCATTGAAGGCGTGGCCGGTCCTGAGGCGGCGAACAACGCCACCGTGACGGCTGCGCTGATTCCGCTGCTGACGCTGGGCATTCCTACCAGCAACACCACGGCCGTGCTGCTGGGCGCATTCCAGAACTACGGCATCAACCCGGGCCCGCAGCTGTTCACCAGCTCGGCGGCACTGGTGTGGGCGCTGATCGCCTCGCTGTACATCGGCAACATCATGCTGCTGGTGCTCAACCTGCCGATGGTGGGTCTGTGGGTCAAGCTGCTGAAGGTGCCGCGTCCGCAGCTGTACGCAGGCATCCTGATCTTCGCCACGGTGGGCGCCTACGGCATGCGCCAGAGCGCGTTCGACCTGTTCCTGCTGTACGCCATCGGCATTCTGGGGGTGGTGATGCGCCGGTTTGACTTCCCGACCGCGCCGGTGGTGGTGGGCATGATCCTGGGCCCCTTGGCCGAGGCGCAGATGCGCAATGCCGTGGCGCTGGGCGAGGGCAGCTGGTGGATCTTCCTGCAGCGCCCGATGTCGCTGACTCTGGTGTTGATCGTGACTCTGGTGCTGGTGGTTCCACGCGTGATGCGCCGCATGGCGGCACGCAAGCTGGCGTCTTCATAGAGACCCCTGCGTCTGCGCAATCGCGGCGCACGCTGCACGTAAAAAAACCGCGCTCCAGGGCGCGGTTTTTTGTTTTCAGCTCGGGTTGTCGTGGCAAGCCTGGCACCGGGCTGTAGATCCCGAGCCTCCCCACCAGGAGACTTGCTCAACGGGGCTGGATGATAACATAAAATGAGAATAATTCTTATTTGCAAGGTGGTGCATGGATTCACTTCCCCAGGAATTTATGGCGTTGTGCCGGCAGTGGGGTGAGGCGCAGCAACGGTGCAGCAAGCTGGTGGCCGCCCAAGCCGTGCAACTGGAAGCGCTGTCGGCGGAGGTGTTGCGCTTGCGTGCTGCTGTGATCATTCGGGACACGCGCCTCGCGTGGGCGCAGGATGCCCTGGCACAGTGGCAGGCAGCTCAGCCGGGCCTGCCGCGGCGACAGTCCATGGCCCGCCATATCGGCGTGCTGGCGGAACGCATCACTGCCTTGTCGCGCGAGTGCCTGCGATGGAAGCTGGCCGCATCGGCGCCGAGTGCGTCGTCTCAAGCCACTGCAACACCCCAGGGCGTGCACCCATGCACAGAGGTGGCTGTCGAGGAGGACGCGCCAGCCATCAGCGACGCAGCACTGCATACCAGCCTGGCGGCCGCAGACTGGGTGATTTGCCAGACCGGCTGCATCAGCCATGACCAGTACTGGCGGGTGCAGGACCATTGCCGCCGCACCGGCAAGACCTGTATCCTCATGGACCAGCCCCTGGCGGCACAGCCGATGCAGCCGCCATCCGTCGTGGTGCTGCACTGGGGGCGTGCCGAAGAGCGTCAGGCGGCTGACAAGATGCTGTAAATGCCTGATGCGCAGATAAATCATGCCTTGAATGCTACAAATAGAGTAGCGTATCGCTGAGGGCTACGCGCTGTGCTGCCGGTGACCGTGGCTGGGAAACGGATCCGCGTGCACCTCCGCGCTACCATCCGCCCATGCCCCTTCTCACCGATGACGCCCCCGCCTTGCCGCTGGATGCCCAGGGCATTCTGGAACTGGCGGCGCGCTCCATGTTCCAGCTGTTCTCCAGCGTCAGCCAGGGCATGTTCCTGGTGGACCGCAGCGGGCGCATCGTGTGGGTGAATGAAGGGTATCAACGCTTTCTGCCGGACCTGGGTTTTTCGTCGGTGGACCAGTTCGTCGGCCGCACGGTGGAAGAGGTGATCCCCAACACCCAGATGCGCCGCGTGCTGGAAACCGGCCAGCCCGTGCTGATCGACCTGCTCACCAACAAGGCGGGTACCTTTGTGGTCAGCCGCATCCCGCTGCGTGACGATGCCGACCGCGTGATCGGTGCCATCGGCATCGTGCTGTTCGACCACCCTGAGACCACGCTGCAGCCCCTCATCAGCAAGTTTGCGCTGCTGCAGCGCGACCTGGACGACGCCCGGCGCGAGCTGGCCAGCCAGCGCCGCCGCAGCCTCGCGGTGGCGGGCGATGGCGAGCGGCGGTCCAAGTACACCTTTGCCAGCTTCATCGGCTCCAGCCCTGCGGCGGCCGAGGTCAAGCGCCAGGCGCGCCGTGCCGCGCAGTCCACCAGCCCCGTGCTGCTGCTGGGCGAGACGGGCACCGGCAAAGAGCTGCTGGCCCACGCCATCCACGCCGCATCGAGCCGCGCCAGCGGCCCGTTTGTGAGCGTGAACATCGCCGCCGTGCCCGACACGCTGCTCGAAGCGGAGTTCTTTGGCGTGGCGCCGGGCGCCTACACCGGCGCTGACCGCAAGGGCCGCGACGGCAAGTTCAAGCTGGCCGACGGCGGCACGCTGTTCCTCGACGAAATCGGCGACATGCCGCAGAGCCTGCAGGCCAAGCTGCTGCGCGCATTGCAAGAGGGCGAGATCGAGCCGCTGGGCAGCAACAAGCTTGTGCCCTTCAACGTGCGCATCCTGGCCGCCACCTCGCGCGACCTGGCCGCGCTGGTGCGCGAGGGCAAGTTTCGCGAGGACTTGTTCTACCGCCTGCATGTGTTGCCCGTGCGCGTGCCGCCGCTGCGCGTGCGACGCAGCGACATTCCTGCGTTGGTCGAAGCCCTGGGCGAAGACCTGGCCCTGCGCAACGGCACCGCGCCTCCCGAGCTGCTGCCGGACGCCATGGCCCTGCTGGCGGGCCAACCCTGGCGCGGCAACATCCGCGAGCTGCGCAATGTGCTGGAGCAGGCGGTCATGCGCAGCGACTCCCAGTCCATCGACGCCGCGCAGCTGGAGCGCATCCTGCGCGAGGCCGGCGTGGAGCCCGCCGCCCCCGCCCCGGTGCAGGACCCGGGCCACGCCGCCGACGCCGATGACGAAAGCCGCTACCTGCGCCCGCTTGCCGAACAGGTGGCCGAGCTGGAGCGCAAGGCCATCGCGGCTGCGCTCAAAGCCCATGGCGGCAACAAGCTGGCCACTGCGCGGCAGCTGGGCATCTCACGCGCCACGCTCTACGGACGTCTGGAAAACCCTGAATAAATTTCAGGCAAATGTCTGAATTTCAGACATTTATTATGTATTAAATTCAGGCAGTGTCGCTGAGGTGTCAGCAAAAGTATCTTTGAAATCAAGCACTTGGATGCTGGCACAGACTGTGCAATAAAGAAGCATCACAACAGGAGACATCGCCATGCAACGTCGCACTCTGGTCGCCCTCGCTTCCGCAGCCGTTACCGCCGCCACACTTTCTGCCCCCGCGTTCGCGCAGACCGGTGAAATCCGCATTGCCCACATCTACAGCAAGACGGGCCCGCTGGAAGCCTACGGCAAGCAGACCCAGACCGGCCTGATGATGGGCCTGAACTACGCCACCGGCGGCAGCATGACCGTCAATGGCAAGAAGCTCGTCGTGATCGAGAAGGACGACCAGGGCAAGCCCGACCTGGGCAAGAGCCTGCTGGCCTCCGCCTACTCGGACGACAAGGCCGACATCGCCGTCGGCCCCACCTCCAGCGGCGTGGCCCTGGCCCTGTTGCCCGTGGCCGAGGAATACAAGAAGATCCTGCTGGTGGAGCCCGCCGTGGCCGACGCCATCACCGGCGACAAGTGGAACAAGTACATCTTCCGCACTGGCCGCAACAGCAGCCAGGACGCCATCTCCAACGCCGTGGCCATCGACAAGGCCGGCGTCACGGTAGCCACGCTGGCGCAGGACTACGCTTTTGGCCGCGACGGTGTGAAGGCCTTCAAGGACGCACTGAAGAACGCCAAGCTGGTGCACGAGGAATACCTGCCCACCACCACCACCGACTTCACCGCCGGTGCCCAGCGCCTGATCGACAAGCTCAAGGACGTGCCCGGACGCAAGGTCATCTTCATCATCTGGGCCGGTGCCGGCAACCCGTTCAAGATCGCTGACATGGACTTGAAGCGCTATGGCATCGAGATCGCCACCGGCGGCAACATCCTGCCCGCCATGGCTGCGTACAAGAACTTCCCCGGCATGGAAGGCGCCACGTACTACTACTTTGGCATCCCCAAGAACCCCGTGAACGAAGCCATGGTGGCCGCGCACTACAAGGAGTTCAAGACCCCGCCAGACTTCTTCACGGCCGGTGGCTTCAGCTCTGCCATGGCACTGGTCACGGCCCTCAAGGCCACGAACGGCGACACCAACACCAACAAGCTCATCAAGACCATGGAGGGCATGAGCTTCGAGACCCCCAAGGGCAAGATGACCTTCCGCAAGGAAGACCACCAGGCCATGCAGAGCATGTACCACTTCAAGATCAAGGTGGACCCGGCCTTTGCCTGGGGCGTGCCCGAGCTGGTGCGCGAGATCAAGCCTGAAGAGATGCAAGTTCCGATTCGCAACAAGCGATAAACGGTTTGCGTGGCCCCGCTGGCTGGCGATTGTTCAGCCCAGCGGGGATTCATCCTCGCGGGGGCGGCCGCCCCTTTTTTTCCAGTGAATTGATGCATGAACCCCTGGGTGTACACGGGGGCTGGGTCGGTTTTTCTCAAAAATTATTTGGAGACAAGACAACATGGCTTTCAATTTCATCCGGGCGGCTGCGGCAGGGGCTGCGATGGCACTCTGTGGCGTGGGCAGTGTTCACGCTGCCGTCAACCTGCCAGCACTCAAGATCGACAAGACACAGACGACGGTATCGGGCCTGTCCTCGGGCGGCTTCATGGCCGTGCAACTGCACGTGGCGTACTCGGCCACGTTTGCCAAGGGTGCGGGCGTGGTGGCCGGCGGCCCGTTCTATTGCGCCGAAGGGTCTATCGTCAACGCCACGGGGCGCTGCATGGCCAGCCCTGCAGGCATCCCCACCAGCACGCTGGTCAGCACCACCAACACCTGGGCCAGTCAGGGAGTCATCGACCCCGTGGCCAACCTGCAAAACTCCAAGGTCTACCTGTTCTCGGGAACGCTCGACAGCGTGGTCAAAACCGGGGTGATGGACGCGCTGCGCACCTACTACAACAGCTTCGTGCCCGCCGCCAACGTGGTCTACAAGAAGGACATTGCGGCAGAACACGCGATGGTGACGGACGACTACGGCAACGCCTGCTCCACCAAGGGCGCGCCCTACATCAGCGACTGCAACTTCGACCTGGCCGGCGCCATGCTGCAGCACCTGTACGGCACGCTGAACGCCCGCAACAACGCCACCCTGCCCACCGGCAATTACATCGAGTTCAACCAGAGCGAATTCATCACCAACCACGGCATGGCCACCACGGGCTGGGCCTATGTGCCCCAGGCCTGCCAGGCGGGCGGCACGGCCACCTGCAAGCTGCACGTGGTGCTGCATGGCTGCAAGCAGAACATCAGCGACGTGCAGCAGCAGTACGTGCGCAACACCGGCTACAACCGCTGGGCCGACACCAACAACATCGTGATGCTGTACCCGCAGACCAGCACAGCAGCCACCAACAGCTGCTGGGACTGGTGGGGCTATGACAGCGCCAACTACTCCAAGAAGTCCGGCCCGCAAATGGCGGCCATCAAGGCCATGGTGGACCGCGTTTCCAGCGGCACGGGTGGCACCACGCCCCCCGACCCTGTAGCCCTGCCAGCCCCCACGGGCGTGAGCACCTCGGGCGCCACGGCCAGCAGCATGGCCATCGGCTGGGCCGCCGTCACGGGCGCGGCCAGCTACAACGTGTACCGCAACGCCAACAAGGTCAACGCGCTGCCCGTGACTGCCACCAGCTACACCGACACCGGCCTGGCTGCCTCCACCACCTACAGCTGGACGGTGCGCGCCGCCGACGCCAACGGGGCCGAAGGCGCCACATCGGCCGCTGCATCGGGCACCACGCTGGCCGCATCGGGCGGCGGCACGGCCACCTGCACCACGGCCAGCAACTATGCACACACCCTGGCCGGGCGGGCCTATGCCGCCGGGGGCTACACCTATGCGCTGGGCTCCAACCAGAACATGGGTTTGTGGAACGTATTTGTGACCAACACGCTGAAGCAGACCAGCACCAACTACTACGTGATCGGCACCTGCCCCTAAAGTGCCGGGGCGCGCTGCCGCAGGGCAGGGCGCCCCACCCATTCCATCGATTGACTCAGACCGTGAAAGTGAACCCCCACCCATGAGCACCTTGGCTACCAAGGACTTGACCATCCGCTTCGGCGGCCATGTGGCGGTCAACGGCGTGACCTGCTCTTTCGAGCCTGGCACGCTGACCGCCATCGTGGGCCCCAACGGCGCGGGCAAGACCACCTACTTCAACCTGATTTCGGGGCAACTCAAGGCCACCAGCGGCAGCGTGATGCTGGGCGGGCAGGACCTCACGGGCCAGTCCGTCTCGGCACGTACGCACGCGGGCCTGGGCCGGGCGTTCCAGCTCACCAACCTGTTCCCTAACCTCAGCGTGCTGGAGAACGTGCGCCTGGCCGTGCAGGCCACACAAGAGGGCAAGCACCGCCGGGGCATGAACCTGTGGAGCATCTGGAGCGACCACAACGCGCTGACCCAGCGCGCCCGGGTGATCCTGCAGGCCGTGGCCATGACCGACCGGGCCGACACGCCCGTGGCCAGCCTGCCGCATGGCGACCAGCGCAAGCTCGAAGTGGCACTGCTCATGGCGCTGGAGCCGCAGGTCTACATGTTCGACGAGCCCACGGCTGGCATGAGCCATGACGAGGCGCCCGTGATCCTGAACCTGATCCGCGAGCTGAAGAAGGACAAGACCAAGATCATCCTGCTGGTGGAGCACAAGATGGACGTGGTGCGCGAGCTGGCCGACCGCATCATCGTGCTGACCAACGGCACGTTGGTGGCCGACGGCCCACCGGCCGAGGTGATTGCATCGCCCGTGGTGCAAGAGGCTTACCTGGGCGTCTCCAAGGACGCAGAGAAGGAGGCCGCATGAGCACGACGCCAACGACCAACCTGCTCGAACTCAAGGGTGTGCACACCCACATCGGTGCGTACCACATCCTGCACGGTGTGGATCTGGCCGTGCCCAAGGGCCAGCTCACCATGCTGCTGGGCCGCAACGGCGCGGGCAAGACGACCACGCTGCGCACCATCATGGGCCTGTGGCATGCGTCGAAGGGCTCCATCCACTTTGGCGGCAAAGACATCACGGCGATGAACACCCCCGCCATCGCGGGCATGAACATCGCCTATGTGCCCGAGAACATGGGCATCTTTGCCGACCTCACGGTGAAGGAAAACATGCTGCTGGCCGCGCGCAGTGCGCGCAACGCCGCGCAGATGGACGAGGCGCGGCTGCAGTGGATCTTCAAGCTCTTCCCCGCCGTGGAGAAGTTCTGGAACCACCCCGCCGGCAAGCTCAGCGGCGGCCAGAAGCAGATGGTGGCCGTGAGCCGCGCCATCGTCGAGCCGCGCGATCTGCTCATCGTCGATGAGCCCAGTAAGGGCCTCGCGCCCGCCATCATCAACAACATGATCGATGCGTTCGACCAGCTCAAGAAGAGCGGCGTGACCATCCTGCTCGTCGAGCAGAACATCAACTTTGCCAAGCGGCTGGGTGACACCGTGGCCGTGATGGACAACGGCCAGGTGGTGCATGCGGGCAGCATGGCCGCGCTGGCGCAAGACGAAGAACTGCAGCGCTCGCTGCTGGGGTTGGCGCTATGACTTGTATGAGCAATTTCAGGTGTTTTCGGGCGGTAGCGCAGGTATCTATTGCCGTGGAAGCTATTAAATATGTAGCTGATGTGCGTGGTGCGGCAGTGGCTGCTGGAGGTCGGGCATGAACATCACCCGCGATTTCGACTGGAAGCCCCTGGCGCTGGTGCCGGCGCTGGCGCTGCTGGTGCTGCCCTTCATCGGCTCGCCCAGTACCTGGCTCACGCTCACGGTGGCGGGGCTGGCCATGGGCATGATCATCTTCATCATCGCCTCGGGCCTCACGCTGGTGTTCGGGCTGATGGACGTGCTGAACTTCGGCCATGGCGTGTTCATTGCACTGGGCGCCTTTGTGGCCACCAGCGTGCTGGGTGCCATGGGCGACTACACCCAGAGCGCCGAGCTGTGGCGCAACCTGATGGCCGTGCTGCCCGCCATGGTGGTGGCCATGGCCGTAGCAGGCGCCGTGGGCCTGGCATTCGAGCGTTTCATCGTGCGCCCCGTGTACGGCCAGCACCTGAAGCAGATTCTCATCACCATGGGCGGCATGATCATTGGTGAAGAACTCATCAAGGTCATCTGGGGGCCTGCGCAGATCCCGCTGCCGCTGCCCGAGGGCATGCGCGGCTCGCTGCTGGTGGGCGATGCGGCCATCGAAAAGTACCGCCTGGTGGCGGTGGCCGTGGGCCTGCTGGTGTTTGGTGTGCTGGCCTGGACGCTGTCGCGCACCAAGGTCGGCCTGCTGATCCGCGCGGGTGTGCAGGACCGCGAGATGGTCGAAAGCCTGGGCTACCGCATCCGCCGCCTGTTTGTGGGCGTGTTCGTGGTGGGCTCGGCTTTGGCGGGCCTGGGCGGCGTGATGTGGGGTCTGTACCAGCAGAACGTGGTCCCCCAGATGGGCGCGCAGGTCAACGTGCTGATCTTCATCGTGATCATCATCGGCGGCCTGGGCAGCACGGGCGGCGCGCTCATCGGCGCGCTGCTGGTGGGGCTGATGGCCAACTACACCGGCTTCCTGGTGCCCAAGGTGGCGCTGTTCTCCAACATCGCGTTGATGGTGGCCATTCTCTTGTGGCGTCCGCAGGGCGTCTATCCCGTGGCCAACCGCTGATGAGGAGCCGACTGACATGCTGAACCGACTTCTCTCTGGCGACTATCCGCGCAGCAAGGTGCTGGCGGTGATTCTGGTGGCCATCTTTCTGGGCCTGGCGTTCGCGCCGTTCCTCTTTCCGGGTGTCAAGGCGCTGTCCGTGGCAGCCAAGGTGCTGATCTTTGTGGTGCTGGTCGCCAGCTTCGATCTGCTCTTGGGTTACACCGGCATCGTGAGCTTTGCGCACACCATGTTCTTTGGCATCGGGGCCTACGGCATTGCCGTGGCCACCACCCGTATGGGGCCCACGTGGTCGGCGTTGCTGGTGGGGCTGGCAGGCGCGCTGGTGCTCTCGCTGCTGCTGTCGCTGGCGGTGGGGCTGTTCTCGCTGCGCGTGCGGGCCATCTTCTTTGCCATGATCACGCTGGCCGTGGCCGCCGCGTTCCAGACGCTGGCCTCACAGCTGTCGGACATCACTGGCGGCGAAGACGGCCTGACCTTCAAGGTGCCCGAGTTCCTGTCGCCCAGTTTCGAGCCGTTTGACGACCCCTTCCTGGGGGTGAGCATCGACGGGCGGCTGATCTGCTACTACCTGCTCTTCGTCACGGCTGTGGCGCTGGTGCTGGCGCTGCTGCGCATCGTCAACTCGCCCTTCGGCCGCGTGCTGCAGGCCATCCGCGAGAACGAGTTCCGCGCCGAGGCCATTGGCTACCGCGTGGTGGTGTACCGCACCACGTCCAGCGTGCTGTCGGCGCTGTTTGCCACCATGGCGGGTGCCATGCTGGCGCTCTGGCTGCGCTACAACGGGCCGGATACGTCCCTGAGCTTTGAAATCATGATGGACTGCCTGCTCATCGTGGTGATCGGCGGCATGGGCACCATCTATGGCTCGGCCATTGGCGCCGTGCTCTTCCTGGTGGCGCAAAGCTACCTGCAGGATCTGCTGCGCCTGGGCAGCGAGGCCGCCTCAGGCCTGCCCTGGCTGTCTGCGCTGCTGTCGCCTGACCGCTGGCTGTTGTGGCTGGGCGTGCTGTTCGTTCTGTCTGTTTACTACTTCCCCACCGGTGTGGTGGGGCGCCTGCGCGCGGCAGCTGCGCGCAAGGTGGGGTGAGTGGCCCGGCCGCGCCGGGTGACTGGCGTGGCCTGGGTGTGTGGGTGAGCTGTGCAACAAAGACGCAAAGAAAAAACTCCAGGAGACAAGCACATGAAGATCAGCATGAAGAACCCGCGTTTTCGTCCCTTTTCTCGTCCGTTCGTTCCCGCAGTGCTCGCCGCTGCGGTGTTGGCTGCCTGCGGCGGCAGTGATGGCGACAGCGCCGCACTCAACACCAAGCCCGCCTACCTGGGCGCCATCAGCGAGATCACGTACGACGGCACCAGCAACGACCTGCTGACGGCTGGCCTGGGCGCCACGGGGCTGGCGGCGGCCGTGCCACCGGCTTATGCCGACCCGCTCAAGCCCACTGCGGCCGAGCTGCGCCGCACGGCCATCCACACCAACTACCGCGCCATGCTCGACATGACGGCGGCCGGTGGCTACGGCACGCTCTACGGCCCCAATGTGGATGCACAGGGCAAGGTCACCACCAGCGAAGGCAAGGTGGCAGGCACTGAGTACATCGCGTTTGCCGACGACGGCACAGGCCGCAAGAACGTCACCCTCATGGTGCAGGTGCCTGCCAGCTTCGACCCCAAGAAGCCTTGCATGATCACCGCGACGGCATCGGGCTCGCGCGGTGTATACGGCGGCATCTCCACCGGCGAGTGGGGCCTGAAGAAGGGCTGCGCCGTGGCGTACTCTGACAAGGGCACGGGCGGTGCTCCGCACGACCTGCAGAACGACACCGTGCCGCTGATGGACGGTACCCGCACCACGGCCGTCGCAGCGGGCAAGGCGGCAGCCTTCAACGCGGGCCTCACGGCCACCGAGCTGGCCGCCTTCAACACCGCTACGCCCAATCGCTTTGCCTTCAAGCACGCCCACTCGGGCCAGAACTCTGAAAAGGATTGGGGCACCACCACCTTGCAGGCGGTGGAGTTTGGCTACTACGTGCTCAACCAACGTTATGGCGCCACCGATGCAGCGGGCCAGCGTCTCAAGACGCTGACCCCGGCCAACACCATCGTCATCGCATCCAGCATCTCCAACGGTGGCGGTTCAGCGATTGCTGCGGCCGAGCTGGACACGCAGGGCCTCATCAGCGGCGTGGCCGTGTCCGAGCCTGCCATCGAGATGCCTGCCAACCCCGGTGTCACCGTGCGCCGTGGCAGTGCTGAGGTGGCCGTCACCGGCAAGACGCTGGTGGACTTCACGACCTACGCCAATCTGTACCAGGCCTGCGCATCGCTCGCGCCCTCGGTCAGCACCAGCCCCTACGCAGCCGCTTTTGCAGCGGGCTTCGGCAGTGCGGCCCTGCCGATTGCGCCCAATCGCTGTGCGTCGCTCAAGGCGGCAGGCCTGCTCACGGCCTCCACCACGGCCACCCAGGCCGAAGAGGCTTTGCAAAAGCTGCGCGCCTACGGCTGGGAGCCGGAGTCCAACGACCTGCATGCGTCGCTGGCTGCGTTTGAAGTCGCTCCGGCGGTCGCCGTCACCTTCGCCAACAGCCTGTCGCGCGCCAGCGTCAAGGACCACCTGTGCGGCTTCAGCTACGCGGCCACGGCGGCTACAGGCGCGGTGACAACACTGGCACCCGCAGCGCTCGCTGGCATGTTTGCCACGGGCAATGGCGTGCCCCCATCGGGCGGTATCAATCTGGTCAACAACCTGGGCAAGCTGGGCCCGGCACGCGACTTCCTGTCGGTGTCGGACGCGGGTGTGGCCGACTGGAACCTGAGCGGTGCGCTGTGCCTGCGCAACCTTGTCACCGGCAACGATGCCGCCGCCAAGAAGCTGCAGGCCGGTGTAGACGAAACCCGCCGCAACGGCAACCTGCGTGGCAAGCCTGCCGTCATCGTGCATGGCCGTGCGGATGCGTTGCTGCCCGTCAGCCACACCTCGCGCCCCTACGCCGCACTGAACAAGAAGGTCGAAGGCGCCGCCAGCAAGCTCAGCTATGTGGAAGTAGCCAACGCCCAGCACTTCGACAGCTTCATCGGCCTGCCCACCGTGCTGCCGGGTTATGACAGCCGCTATGTGCCCCTGCACGTGTACTTGAACCACGCACTCGACGCCGTGTACGACCACCTCGCCAACGGCAAGGCATTGCCCGCCAGCCAGGTGGTGCGCACGGTGCCACGTGGCGGCACACCGGGCAGCGCACCGGCCATCACCGCAGCTAACGTGCCGCCGCTGGCCACCACGCCCGCTGCCGCCAACGCCATTGCCATCACGGCGGGCGCCATCTCCATCCCTGACTGACCAGGACGCTGAACGACCTCTGTGGAAGCCCGGGGCCCGTGCACTGCAGGTGCATGCCCCGGGCCATTCCAGGCGCAGTCATCACAAGGACGGAAGCAATGAACACTGTGAAGAGTTGGGTAGGCCGCGTGTCGGCCACCCTGCGGTGGGGTGGACCGATGGCGTTGGCACTGGTCGTGGGGGCGCTGGCCCCCGCGCGGGCCGCCGAGGTGGTGGTGGGGCAGGTGGCCCCGCTGTCGGGCGTGCTGGCCAGCACCGGCGCGCAGATGGTGCTGGGCGGCAAGATTTACTTTGACTGGGTCAATGCACAAGGCGGCGTGCACGGCGCCAGCATTCGCCAGGCGGTGGCCGACGATGGTTACAAGGTCGCAGACACGGTGACCCGCACCCGCGAGCTGCTGGCCAAGCCCGAAGTGGTGGCCCTGTACGGCTTTGCGGGCACGGCCAACATCACCCAGCTGCTGGCCGATGGCGTGCTGGAGCAGGGCGGCGCCGCACTGGTGGCGCCGTACACGGGGGGCGAGTCGCTGCGCAACCCGTTCAACCGGTGGATCTTTCATGTGCGTGCCGGTTATGCCGACGAAACCGAGCACATGGTGCAGCAGCTCACCACGCTGGGCATGAATCGTGTGGCCGTGATGTACCAGGACGACGGCTTTGGCAAGGCAGGCCTGGCGGGGGTGGAGACTGCGCTGGCCAAGCGTGGCCTCAAGCTCGTGGTGTCTGCGGGCTACGAGCGCAATACCGACAAGGTGGACGACGCCGTCAAGGCCATCAAGGCCGCCGATGTGCACGCGGTCATCATGATTGCGGTGAACAAGCCTGCGGCGGCCTTCATCCAGCGCTACCGCGAGCAGGGCGGCGGCGCGCAGCTGTACAACATCTCGGTGGTGGACCCGACGGAGCTGGTCAAGCTCGCGGGCCTCAAGAACGCGCACGGCCTGGGCATCAGCCAGGTGGTGCCGTACCCCTACCGCCCGCAACTGCCCGTGGTGCGCGAGTACCAGACGTTGCTGAAGAAGTACGCGCCTGAGGCCGAGGTCAACTACACCAGCTTCGAGCAGTTTTTGGGCGCCAAGGTGCTGGTCGAGGCCCTGCGCCGCGCCGGGCCTGCGCCCACCCGCGCCAAGGTGGTGAAGGCGCTGGAGTCATTGCAAAGCTATGACCTCGGCGGCATCACGCTGGGCTATTCGCCCACCAACCGCATCGGCTCGCGCTATGTCGAGGTTACCGTCATCGGCAGCAACGGCCGCCTCATGAAATGAGCGCGGCTCAAAAAACTCTCCTGGCGTCGTTGTTGCGTCTTGCCGTACTTTCCGTACTGTCTGCGACGCAACGCCTAGCCAGGACCGCTTCGCTGAGTTTTGTGAGCCGCTACCCGTCCACAGGTTGTTTTGTCCGCAGCCTGCATCTATCCACCGACTCACAAGGTTGACCACCATGACTCCGTTATCGCGCTACACCACCTGCGCTGGCTATGAAATCCATTACATGGAGTGGGGCGCGCCGGATGCCCCGGTGGTGATCGCGTGGCACGGGCTGGCGCGCACCGGCCGCGACATGGACCCGCTGGCCGCCCACCTGGCATCGCGCTACCGCGTGATCTGTCCCGACACATTGGGACGGGGCCTGAGCCAGTGGGCGCGCGCCCCGCAAGACGAGTACCGCCTGTCGTTCTACGCGCGCATTGCGGCCGACCTCTTTGACCAGCTGGGGATTGAGAAAGCGCACTGGGTGGGCACATCGATGGGCGGGGCCATCGGTACGGTGTGTGCGTCGGGTTTGTTCGAGCCGCAGCTCAAGGGCTGCATCCAGAGCCTGCTGCTGAACGACAACGCCCCGCGCCTGGCCGATGCCGCGCTGGAGCGCATCAAGGCCTATGCAGGCCATCCGCCTGCATTCGACACGGTGAAGGAGCTGGAGGCGTTCTTTCGGCAGGTATACAAGCCGTACGGCTGGCTCAGCGATGAGCAGTGGCGCCTGCTCACCGAGAGCAGCACCCGCCGCCTGCCAGACGGCCGTGTCACGCCGCATTACGACCCCGCCATGGTGCAGCAGTTCACCCACCACACCAACGACTACCTGATCTGGGACCACTACGACGCGCTCGACATTCCCGTGTTGTGCCTGCGCGGGGCCGAGTCCGATCTGGTGTTGCCAGACGTCACGGCCGAAATGTTGACCCGGGGCCCGGGATCACGTGGCCAGGCGCAGGTGGTGGAGGTGGCCGGCTGCGGCCATGCCCCGGCGCTCAATGTGCCCGAGCACTACGCGCTGGTGGACGGGTTTCTGGCCAGTGCGCAACGTGGGCAATAACACGTTTGCCCGTTCGCCCGTTCGCATACCCGCCCGCGCCGAGGCCGTCAGCGTGGCACACCGGGCCCGCAGCCCAAGGCCTGGCTCAGCTGCTCGGCAGGGATGGCCCAGTCGGCATCCGCCGCAATCGCCTCGCGCAAGAACTTGGCCTGGGCGGGCGACCACACCGCCACGTCCGGCAGCGTGAAATTGACAGCCGTCGTGCGGTGCGTTGCGATGAACGTGGTCATCGACGCCTCGTCGGACGGCAGTCCCAGTTGGTCAAACAGGTCGGACATGGTGTGAATACCGGTTTCCATGGGTGCATCCTTGGTGTGTGGGGTGAAGATCGATCACGCGGCGGCTATCGCCCGCCTCCGTGGCCCAAGCGCTATTGCAGCATGGGCCGGCCCGGCGGAATGTAGGACGGTCTCGGAGTTGTTGGGCTGTCTCCACGCCGCTGAAGAACCTGTTCAAAGGCATAAGGCACATGAGGGGAGCTGGCCCACAGCCAATGCCAGCACCGCAGCCGCCACGCTGCAGCTGCTGCCGGGGGCTGGCCCGGGCCTTCAGAGGCCCAGTTGTGCCAGCGCAGCTTGCAGGCCAGCCAGCCCGCCCACACGCTGATCGTTGATGAAAATCTGCGGCATCTGCCGCACCGAGGGGCCGCACTTGGCATAAAACGCCAGGCGCTCGGCCTCGTCATCGATCTTGATTTCTTCGTAAGGCAGCGAGCGGGATTTGAGGAGCATCTTGGCCGACTCGCACTGCGGGCAGGCGGACTTGGAGTACACGGTGATTTGAAGGGTCATGGTGCGAGTTTACGGGGCGTGGAACGGGCGCCTTGGCAAGGCAACTCACGGCCCCGCACCCCGACGTGGGTGGAGTGGTTTACCATTCGGTTTGTTTTGTGACTGATTGGTAATTTATGTCCTTGCTATTCCCTTGGGTGCGCCGTTCTGTGCTGCTGCTGTCCACAGCTCTGGTGCTCGCGTTGGTCGGTTGCTCCTCCAGCACTCCGCCCTCCGGCATCACCCCCGTCACGCCATTTGACCTGGCGCGGTACGAGGGCCGCTGGTACGAGGTGGCCCGGCTCGACCACTCTTTTGAACGTGGCATGACCGACGTGAGCGCTACGTACCAGCGCCAGAGCGACGGCAGCGTGCGTGTGTTGAACCGGGGTTTTGACGTTGGCAAGAACGACTGGCGGCAGGCCGAAGGCAAGGCCAAGTTCACCGGCGATACCAACACGGCGTCGCTCAAGGTCTCGTTCTTTGGCCCGTTCTACGGCGGCTACCACGTGGCCGCGCTCGATGCCGACTACCAATGGGCGCTGGTGGTGGGGCCAGACCGCAGTTACTGCTGGATTCTGTCGCGCACCAAGCAGTTGGCCCCTGCCGTTCGCGAGCAGCTCATCGCCCGCGCCCAGGCACTGGGCATTGATACGCAGGCCCTCATCTGGGTGACCCACGACCGCACCGATCCGCAGCCATGAGCGCATCCAACAAAACACTCCCTATCGCTGTCATCGGTGCAGGCCTGGCGGGCCTGTCTTGCGCACAGGCCCTGCTGCAGGCAGGGCACGCCGTGCATGTGTTCGACAAGAGCCGGGGCCCCTCGGGCCGCATGAGCACGCGCCGCGCTGAAGACGAGGCAGGTCCTTGGCAGTGCGACCACGGCGCGCAGTACTTCACCGCACGCGATCCGCAGTTCCGCGCTGAAGTCGCCCGCTGGCAGCAGGCTGGTGTCGCCGCTCTGTGGGACGCACGCATGGCCAGCTTTGACGGCACAGCGTGGACCACGCCCGCCACCGCACTGGAGCGCTTTGTGGGCACCCCGCGCATGACTTCGCCTGCCGGGTGGCTGGTGCAGGGCCTGCAGCAGGCGGGCGACCGGGCGCTGGCGCAATGGCAAACCACGGCGCAAAAGCTGGAGCGTCATGCCGATGGCTGGGCCATCACCTCGGCCGAACACGGCCTGCACGCGCAGCGCTACAGCGCCGTGCTGCTGGCCGTGCCCGCCCCGCAAGCCGTGCCCTTGCTGCAACCTGTGGCTGCCACAGGCGCCGCCGTGGCCACCAGCGCACGCATGCGCGGTAGCTGGGCGGTGATGATGCGTTGCCACGAACCCGTGGCCTTGGCGTGGGACGGTGCCTTCATCAACACCGGCCCGCTGCGCTGGGTGGCGCGCGACAGCAGCAAGCCCGGCCGCACAGCCCCCGCGGGCACGGAGACATGGTTGTTGCACGCCAGCCCCGAGTGGAGCGATGCCCATATTGAAGACGCTGCCGATAGCGTGACCGCCACCTTGCTCGCCGCCTTCCGGGCACTGGGCGGCCCCGCACCTACGCAGGTGCAAGCCACGGCCCACCGCTGGCGCTATGCCGACACCGAGCCTGCCCTCACGCTGGGCTACTGGTGGGATGCTGACGCGCAGCTGGGCATGTGCGGCGACTGGATCAGCGGCGGCAAGGTCGAGGGCGCATGGCTCAGCGGCCAGTCGCTGGCCCGCGCCGTGGCGGGCTGATCGCGGGCTGACGGGGCCAGAGCGGCGCAGGGCAAAGCAGGGCATGAGCTACACCGTCGTCTGGTTCAAACGCGACTTGCGCGTGCATGACCACGCGCCGCTGCACCATGCCGCCACCCAGGGCCCGGTGCTGTGTCTGTATGTGATTGAGCCCAGCCTGTGGGCGCAGCCCGATGCGGCCCTGCAGCATTACCACTTTGTGCAAGAAAGCTTGCACGACCTGGCCCAGGCCCTGCAGCGGCGCGGCGCCACGCTGCAGGTGGCCGTGGGCGAGGTGGTGGACATGCTGGCCCGCCTGCACGCGCTGGCTCCCTTCCACACCCTGGTGGCCCATGAGGAAACGGGCAACGCCCACACCTACGCCCGCGACCAGGCCGTGGGACGTTGGTGCCGCGCGCAGGGCGTGGCCTGGCGCGAATGGCCCCAGCACGGCGTGGTGCGCCGCCTGCGCTCGCGCGACGAGTGGCACCAGCACTGGCAAGCCTTCATGCATACGCCCGTGGTGCCCGCCCCCGCAGCAGGTGCACTGCAAAGCCGCACGCTGCCGTGGCCCGCACAGCCCTGGCCCAGCGGGGCCGCGCTGGGCTTGGCTGAGCACGACCCACCCCAGCGCCAGCGCGGGGGGCGCAAAGAAGGCCTGCGCGTGCTGCAAGACTTTTTGGCGGAGCGCAGCCAGGGCTACCGGGGCGGCATTTCGTCGCCGCTGACTGCGCCCAGCGCCTGCTCGCGCCTGTCGCCCTACCTGGCCTTGGGTTGCCTGGGCATGCGCGAGGTGGTGCAGGCCACCCAGCGGCGCCAGCAGCAACTCAAGGCCAGCACCGACTTTGGAGCTGCGTGGCAGCGCAAAGGCTTGACGGCCTTCATGAGCCGCCTGCACTGGCATTGCCATTTCATCCAGAAGCTTGAATCGGAACCCGCGCTGGAGCACCACAACCTGCACCGGGGCTACAACGGCCTGCGCGAAGCGGAATGGAACCCCGCTCACTTCGAGGCCCTGGTCGCAGGGCGCACCGGCTGGCCCATGGTGGATGCCTGCGTGGCCATGTTGCGCGAGACGGGGTGGATCAACTTTCGCATGCGGGCCATGTTGGTGTCGGTGGCCTCGTACCCGCTGTGGCTGCACTGGCGGCCGGTGGGGGAGTGGCTGGCCCGCCAGTTTCTGGACTACGAGCCGGGCATTCACTGGAGCCAGATGCAAATGCAGGCGGGCACCACCGGCATCAACACCACCCGCGTCTACAACCCCATCAAGCAGGCGCAAGACCATGACCCGTACGGCCACTTTGTGCGCCAGTGGCTGCCCGCGTTGCGCCGCGTGCCCGATGCCTGGCTGCTGGGGCCCTGGCGCATGCCGCACGATGTGCAGGCCCGCTGCGGCGTGCGCGTGGGCCACGACATAGCCCTGCCGCTGGTGGAACTGGACACCGCCACCCGCACTGCCAAGGCCCGCGTGCACGGCCTGCGCGCCCAGCCCTCCGTGCGCGCCGCCCAGACCGCGATTGTGGAAAAACACGGCTCCCGCCAGTTTCGCGATGGCGGCAGCCCGCAGGCGCGTGCCCAGGCCCGCGCACGCAACGCCGTCCAGCACCCCCAGCAGCAAACCCTGGACTTTTGAACCATGCGCATGCGCAAAAAATCCGACCTTCCGCAAAAGACCTGCCAACACTGCGGCCTGCCCTTTACCTGGCGCAAGAAGTGGGAAAAGGTGTGGGACGAGGTGAAGTACTGCTCTGACCGCTGCCGCAGCGAACGCAAGCGCAGCGACAAGTCCGCAGGGGAGGGCGCCGCATGAGCACCGTGCTGTTCTGGTTCCGCAGCGACTTGCGCCTGCACGACCAACCCGCGCTGCGTGCAGCCCTCACCAGCGGTGCCACGCACCTGCTGCCCGTGGTGTGTTTGCCCGCACCGGATGAGTCCACACCTTGGGGCTTTGCCCGTGTGGGCGCACACCGCCGGGCCTTCACCGCCGCCGCATTGCGTGGGCTGCAAGGGCAGATGAGCGCACTGGGCAACCCACTGCTCATCTGCCAAGCCCCACCCGCCACCGCCTTGCCGCAACTGGCCCAGGCCGTGGGTGCCACCACCGTGGTGTGCGAAGACATTGCCGCCCCCTACGAACAGGCCGAGGTGGCTGCACTGCGCGCCGCTGGCCTGCAGGTGCGCACCGTGTGGCAGAGCAGCCTACTGCCCCCGTCGCGGATGCCTTGGCCTGTAGACCAGTTGCCCGGCGTGTTCACCAGCTTTCGCCAAAAGGTGGAGCGCGCATGCATCACCCCCGCTACGCCACTGCCCGCGCCCACCCAACTGTTGCCCCCGCCCGATATGCCCGCACCCGTGCTGCAGGCCGTGGGGGCAGAGCAGGGCGCTGCCAGCATCCAGCTACCCGCGCCGCCGCAGGGCAGCGATGCCCGCTCGTCCTTCCCCTACGGCACGCCTGGCTGCGATGGCAGCGAGGCCGCCGCGCTGGCCCACCTGGCGCAGTACCTGGCCCGCAAGCTGCCCCACAGCTACAAGGCCACACGCAATGGGCTCACGGGGCTGGACTACTCCAGCAAGTTCTCGCCCTGGTTGGCTACCGGCGCGCTGTCTCCGCGCCAGATTGATGCCGATCTGAAAGCCTTTGAGCGTGACCACGGCGCGAACGATGGCACCTACTGGCTGTGGTTTGAGTTGCTGTGGCGCGACTACTTTCGGCTGCTGCACCTGCAATACGGCGCGGCGCTGTACCGGGCGCGCGGCTTGTCAGAGCTGCCGCCCGCCCCACACAACCCACGCGGCTTTGATCGCTGGTGCCGGGGCGATACCGGCCAGCCCCTGGTCGATGCCGCCATGCGCGAGCTGGCCGCCACCGGCTACCTCAGCAACCGCCTGCGCCAGGTGGTGGCCAGCTACCTCATCTACGACCTGCGGGGTGACTGGCGCGCGGGCGCCGCGTGGTTTGAATCGCAACTGGTGGACTACGACGTGTACAGCAACCAGGCCAACTGGCTCTACATCGCCGGGCGCGGCACCGACCCGCGCGGGGGCCGCCGCTTCAACCCCATCAAGCAGGCGCAAGACCACGATGCCGACGGCAGCTACCGCCGCCTATGGGGCACAGCATGACCACGCAGCAACCCTCCACCCCTCAGCGTGCTCACACCCTGCGCCTGCTGCTGGGCGACCAGCTCAACCCCGAGCATTCATGGTTTGCCACGCAGGACGACGGTGTGGTCTACGTGCTCATGGAAGTGCGGCAAGAGACCGACTACGTGCTGCACCACGCGCAAAAAATCCTCGCCATCTTTGCCGCCATGCGCGACCTGGCGCGCCACCTTCGCGAAGCCGGTCACCGCGTGCGCTACGTGGCGATTGACGATGCCAGCAACCGCCAGTCCATCCCCGACAACCTGGCCGCCCTCATAGCCCACTACGGTGCGCACACGCTGCAATACCAGCACCCCGACGAATGGCGGCTGGACGAGCAACTGCGCACCTGGGGTGAACAGCAAGCCTTTACGGTGCATGCCGTCAGCAGCGAGCACTTCTACACCTCCCGCACCGAAATGGCCGAGGTGTTCAAGGGCCGCAAGCAGTGGCTCATGGAGCACTTCTACCGCCGCATGCGCCAGCGCCACAGCGTGCTGATCGATGAAGCCGGAGAGCCCGAAGGCGGCCAATGGAACTATGACCATGACAACCGCAAGCCCTGGCCCGGCACGCCCACGTTGCCGCCCGACGCCCGCCCCAAGCACGACCACAGCGCCCTGTGGGTCACCATCCAGGCCGCAGGCGTGCAAAGCTTTGGCAACCCGCAGGCCCACGCGCTGCGCTGGCCGCTGAACCGGGCCGAGGCATTGGCTTGGCTTGACCACTTCATCACCACCACGCTGCCCGACTTTGGCGCGTATGAAGACGCCATGAGTACCAAGAGCGCGCGGCTGTTCCATTCGCTGCTGTCCTTCGCGCTCAACACCAAAATGCTGCGCCCGTACGAGGTGGTGCAACGCGCCCAGGCCGCGTACCACGCAGGCGCTGCGCCCCTGCCTGCGGTGGAGGGCTTCATCCGCCAGATATTGGGTTGGCGCGAATACGTGCGCGGTATCTACTGGGCCCACATGCCCGGCTACGACGTGCGCAACGCCCTGGGCCACCACACGCCGCTGCCAGAGTGGTTCTGGACGGGGCAGACCCGCATGCGCTGCATGCAGTACGCCGTGGGTCAGTCGCTGGAGCATGCATACGCTCACCACATCCAGCGCCTCATGGTCATCGGCAACTTTGCGCTGTTGGCGGGGCTCGACCCCGCTGCCGTGCACCGCTGGTACCTGGGCGTGTACATCGACGCCTTTGAATGGGTGGAGGTGCCCAACACCGTGGGCATGAGCCAGTTTGCCGACGGAGGTCTACTCGCTACCAAACCCTATGTCAGCAGCGCCGCCTACATCGAGCGCATGAGCGACTACTGCAGCGGCTGTCACTACGACAAGAAGCAAAAAGTGGGTGAGCGAGCCTGCCCTTACAACGCGCTGTACTGGGACTTTTTTGCGCGCAACGAAGGCACGCTGGGCAACAACTTTCGCCTCGGCATGGTGTACCGCCAGTTGCAAAAAATGCAGGGCCCGCAACTGGATGCACTGCGCGAGCATGCGGCCAGCTTGCGCACGCGGCTGGATGCGCTGTAGCCCGCTTGCCGAACCACCCCACGACACCCTCACCGCAGGACCGCGCCATGTCTCAAGCACAACCCACCGCAACGCCGTTCACTTCTTTGCAGTCGCTGCCCGACGGCTACCGCGCCCTGGTCATCGGTTCCACCGGCGCCATCGGCAGTGCCTTCCTCGCCCACCTGCAGGCCGATCCGCGCTGCGCCTTGGCCGTGGGGCTGGGCCGCCACACCCACCCGGCGGTCGATTTGGATGACGAAGCTACCATCGCCGCAGCCGCCCAGCAACTCAAGGCCCAGGGCCCGTGGCACTGCATCATCCACGCTGCAGGCCTGCTGCACGGCCCCCACGGCATGCCCGAAAAGCGCCTGGGCCAGTTGAACTACGCGCAGATGGAAGCCACCTTCCGCACCAACACCTTTGGCCCCGCGCTGGTGCTGGCCTACTTTGCGCCGCTGCTGCCCAAGCAGGGCCGCAGCCTGCTGGCCGTGCTGTCGGCCAAGGTGGGCAGCATTGGCGACAACCGCCTGGGCGGGTGGTACAGCTACCGCGCCAGCAAGGCCGCGCTCAACATGCTGGTCAAAACGGCGTCCATCGAAGTGGCCCGCACCCACCCGCAGGCCGTGCTGGTGGCGCTGCACCCCGGCACCGTCAATTCAGCCTTGTCAGCCCCGTTCAACGGCGCAGAAATTGGCCGCCCGGCAGTGGATGCGGCGGGCGACATGCTGCGGGTGCTGGATGGGCTAACGCCTGAGGAGACGGGCCGCTTCTACGCCTACAGCGGCGCGCAACTCCCCTGGTAAGCGTGGCGCGCGGTGCTATGGTTTTGATACTGCGTCCGTAAAACCAGTAAGCGCTAGCGGGCCTTTCGCCCCAAGGCGTGCCCTGGGTCGCTTTCTCTCCGTGCCCGCCCGCACCCCTCGTACGGCTTGCATGCAGAATGCCGCATGCATTCAACCCCATCGCCTGACACGATCCTGTTTGCCTCCCACACCACGGCCACAGCCGCGTCTGTGGGGCAGTGGGTAGAACGCCACTACGGCCTGCCCGTGCAGCAGTGCTACCTGATCCGCCGCAACCTCAATGACAACTATGCGGTGCGGGCAGCGGATGGCAGCCGCTACGTGGCAAGGCTCTGTGCCATCCGACCGCGTGGTCCGTTCAATGTGGACTTTGAGCTGGCGTTGTTGACCCATTTGGAGTCGCAGGGCGTGGGCGTGGCTTCCCCCGTGTTGGCTGCAAACGGTGCAACCAGCGTGGCACTGCCGTTCCCCGAGGGCCCGCGTGTGCTGGTCCTCTTCCGCCACTGCGAAGGAGCCGTGCCCGATACGCCCGAAGACTTGCACCTGACCGGCGCCACACTGGCGCAAATTCACACCGCCGCGCAAAGCTACACCGGCCCCGCAAGCCTGTACGTGCTGGACGGCCACCATCTGGCAGGCCGCACGCTGGACTACCTTGCCGCCCATCCCGAGCTGGCCCCATCCGTGCTGGATGCCTACCGCGAACTGATCCACCGCCTTCTGGGCGAGTTGGCGAATGTTGAAGGCACCTTGACCCGCGTGATGTGCCACGGAGACACGCATGGGTTCAACAACCATGTGTACACCGATGCCGAGGGCGTGCGCCGCGCCGCGTTCTTCGATTTTGATGACGCCGGGCCGGGGTTTCTGGCCTATGACCTGTGTGTGTGGCTGTGGTCGAACCTGCCACGCAAAGCCCCCATGGAGCCTGACGAAGCCTTGCTCCAGCGTTGGCAGCAGTACCTGGCTGGCTACCGCGCAGGCGGCGGCCGTGTCACCGATGCCGACCTCGCTGCCTTGCCGCTTTTTGTGCAGTTGCGGCACCTGTGGAACATGGGGGAGGGAGTGGCGCGCATCCACCACTGGGGCGCCAACATGATGTCGGCCGACTGGATCAAGAAGCAGCCGGAGGTGATGGCCGCCTGGGCCCGCCTGGATTTGCCCGCTTGATGGGGCCTGTCCGGGCCCCTGTGGGTTGCGCAGGCACTCAGGCTCAGGTCATGTGGCGCGGGGCCACTGGGTGCGTCAGTTGCTGCGCGTCGCTGGGGTCTTGCTCCAGGCTGTACGGCACCGAGACAAAAGCCACGCTCAACACAAAAAACAGCGTGGCGGAGACGGCCCGGGCGATGGGGAGTACAAAGTTCTTGAGGTCGGTGTTCATGGTGGTTCCTGCAGCGGCTAAAGGTGAAGAAGGGGCGGGGGTCACATGCCGCCTTGACCCTTGCCGCCATGTTGCCGGTACCAGGCTGAACGGGCGCTGAACACGTGCTGAAAAGGTGCCGAGCGGCGCTTGCTCCATCGCCTACTTGTAGTTCTCCCGGCGCTCCCCAAACTTTCTCACCCGCTTGCGCCACGCCCGGTAGCTGCCCGGCGCCAGGTGGGTGCGCATCAGCACCTTCACTTCATCGTGGTGCAGACCGTGGGCGGCGCGGATCTGCGCAACGCTCACATGGTCGCTCAGCGCCATCTGGATGATCTCGCCCACGGTAGCAGCGTCAAGTGAGGCGTGTGGCGGGTTCACGGCGTGCGGTGTCGTCATGTTCATCAGGGTGCTGGCGTTGTCGCGAGGGTAGTGCGCCGGCATTCACCTTGCGCTGCGGTGGCCCTTTCTCCGTTGCCTTGCTCGTCCTCCACAGGCTTCGGTGCGGACCTTTAGTGATCTACCGCCAGCCCCTCGGCCAGCGCCTCAAACACCACCCGTATCCGCCGTGATGTGCGCAGCTCGCGGTGCGACACCAGCCAGACGGGAAAACGCACCGGCGCCACATCGTCCAGCACGCGGACGATGCCCGGTGTTTCGCGGGCGATCTCGTCCATCATGGCGCCGATGCCCATGCCCTGGCGCACCAGCGCCCAGTGGGTCACGGTGTGGTCTGCGTAGCAGGTGAAGTTGTCTTCGCTCAGGTTCAAGCCGTAGTGGCGCAGGTAGGCAAGGTACCGGCCAGCGCGGTCAGAACCCACAAACTCCGCATTCACCGCGTCCTCCGCGCTGCGCGGGTGGCCGTGGGCTTGCACCCAGCTCTCCGACGCGTAAAAGCACGCCCGGGCCTCGCGCACCAGGCGGGCGATCAGCTCGGGCTGCTCGGGCTGCACGTGGCGGATGGCAATGTCGGCCTCGCGGCGTTGCAGGTCGCTCAGCGCGTTGGACGAGATCACCTCTACCGCAATGCCGGGCGCCTGTGCCCGCAGGCGTTGCAGGATGGGGGGCAGCAAGTGCGTCGCCACTACGTCGGTGGCTGACACCGACACCACGCCCCCCACCGCCTGCGACCGCCCGCTGGCGGCCAGTCCCAGGGCCGCTGCAGCAGTGCCCATGGCGCGGGCATGTTCCAGCAGGTCCAGCCCCGTGGGCGTGAGCACCATGGCCTTGCCCACGCGCTCAAACAGGGTCACGCCCATCTGCTGCTCAATGGCGGCCACCTGCCGGCTCAGGGTGGGCTGGGTCAGGCCCAGCTTGCGTGCGGCGGCCGACAGCGAGCCGGTCTGCGCCGTTTGCAAGAACGCCTTCAGTTGGTTCCAGTCGAGGTTATCCATGCGTAAACGTATATCTTCACTGCAATTTATCGCAGTTTCCTGCGCTTCAATGCATGGATAGCATTTGGGTGTTGCTCATTGCACCTCTGTACTTCGCTGCTTCAGCGCTTCACCCGGTCTGCACACCATGTCGTCTTCTGCCATTGCTCCCGTCTCCCGCGCATTGCCCTCCGCCGCCACCCCGCCGGCTGCGTCAGCCAAAGCGCGCTTCTGGGACCGCATTGCACCCAAGTACGCCACCGACCCCATTGCCGACCTCGCTGGGTACGAGGCCACGCTGCAGCGCGTGCAGGGCCTGCTGTCGCCCCAGCATGACGTGCTGGAGATCGGCTGCGGCACCGGCAGCACGGCGCTGCGCCTGGCGCCCTTCACCCGCAGCCTGCTGGCCACCGATGTGTCGTCGCAGATGATCGCCATCGCCCACCAGCGGCTGGCCGCGCAGCCGTCGCCCGCCTTGCGCTTCGCCGTGGCCGACGCAGAGGCCATGGCGCCGGGGCCCGAGGTGTACGACGCAGTGCTGGCCTTCAACGTGCTGCACCTAATGAGCGATCTGGACGATGCGCTCAGGCAGTTGGTGAAAGTGCTGCGCCCGGGTGGGCTGCTGATCTCCAAGACCGCCTGCATCGCAGAGATGAACCCGCTGATCCCCTACCTGGCCGTGCCCCTGATGCGCGCCATCGGCAAGGCCCCGCCGGTGTTGTCCTTTGACGAACAGCGGCTCCGCTCGGCCATGGTGCAGCAGGGCCTGCAAATCGTCTGCACCGAGCGGCACGGCACGCGCGGCAAGGACATTCGCGCCTTCATCGTGGCCCGCAAACCGGGCTAGGTTTTACCCACTCCCTTCCACACAGGCTGGCGGCTTTGCAAGGCCGCCGGGCGGAGCTTTGCCTACGCATGCGCTAGCGGTCCCCTGCGCTTATCCCATGGACTGCAGAAGGGCACCCTGACATTCGCCCTGCTGCGGCCCTGCCGTCATCACCCCCTTTTTGCCTACGTGGCCTCGCCCCCTCACCCACTACCTCCCATCACTGCCACTCACACCATGAACCATCGCAACCACCCCCTGTCTCTCACCTCCGTCGCTGGCCTTGTCGCAGCCATGGCATTCCTCACCGGCTGCGCGTCCACCCTCGACCAGGCAGGCCTGGAGCAGCGCACGGGGCAAGCCATTGGCCGCACGGCAGGCCAGTTCACCATCACCGACCGGCAAGAGGAAACCGGCGGCCGCATCAACTACACCGTCAACACCCGCGACGGCGCTAGCTACCGGTGCTACGTGTACGGAGTAACGGGCTTTCAGAAGGCCATGACCTTCGGCCAGACGCCACACTCCGACGCCATCTGCACCGCCATGGTGGGAAGCGCAGGCAACGGCGGCGCCCAGGCACCGGCAGCAGCCGCCCAGCCACAGGGCCGCAGTGCGCCCAAAGAATGCAACGCACTGCTGCGCACTGCAGGGCGCTGCTAAATGGCACCGCACCGCTTTAGCCTGCGGGCCAAACCCTTGTCTGCAACGGGCCTTGCACCATGAAGCCATGGCACTGGGCCAGCCTTCTGCTGGCGGCCTGCTTGAGCGGTTGCGCCAGCTTGCCCGGCGCCACCACCGACACGGTGGACGGGCGCACGGTCGAATACGTGCAGGCAGGGCAGGGCACCCCCGTGGTGGTGTTTGAGAACGGGCTGGGCGCCCGGCTGGACTGGTGGGCCAAGGTCTGGCCCGACACCGTGGCAGAAACCCGCGCGCTGGCCTACCACCGCGCGGGCTACGGCCGCAGCGATGCGTCGCCCCAGCCGCGCGATGGGGCGCAGGTGGTGCAAGAGCTGCGGGCCTTGCTCCGGGCCCGCCAGCTACCGCCGCCTTATGTGCTGGTCGGCCACTCGCTGGGCGGCCTGTACATGCAGCTGTACGCGCGCCAATACCCCGCCGAGGTGGCCGCGCTGGTGCTGGTGGACTCCACCCACCCCGAGCAGATGCGCGGGGCGGGCAACCCCGACCTGTGGCCGACCTGGCTGAAAGTGGCCTTCCGCCTGGGCACCTCTGACGTGGTCAAACAAGAGCTGGCAGCGCTGGACGCCACAGGGCAGCGCGTTGTCAGCCTGCCGGTGGACCCAACCCTGCCCGTGTTTGTGCTCAGCGCACTGCAAACCCCGGGGGCTTCATCTGCGCTGGCCGAAGAGGTGCGCCAAAAACGCGCCGACTTCGCCCACCTCTACCCCGGCTCCACCCAGGTGTGGGTGGACAGCGGGCACGGCATCCCCCTGGAGAAGCCCGAGGCTGTGGTCAGCGCAATTCGCGCAGCACTGCAGGCGGCCCGCGCGCCACGCTGAAGGTGGTGGCGGCCACGCCAGTGGCAATTTCATCGTGGCGCGCTGGCCAGACCCCATGCCAGAATGACCCGATGAGCACCACCACCTCCTCCTTCCAGTCCACCGCCGACGGCACGCGCATCACCACCTACACCTGGGCCCAAACCCCGGGCCAACCGGTGGGCGTCGTTCAAATCTCCCACGGCCTTGCCGAGCATGGCGAGCGCTACGACCGCTTTGCGCGGGCCCTGAACGCCGCAGGCTTCATCGTCCACGCCGTGGACCATCGCGGCCACGGGCGCACGGCAGGTGGCAAGCTGGGCGACTTTGGCAGCGCAGGCTTCAGCGGCCTCATTGCCGACGTGGCCCAGTTCGGCGCACTGCTGCGTGCGCAGCATGGGCCGCAGCAGCTCCCACTCTTTTTGTTCGGCCACTCCATGGGCTCGTTCGCAGCGCAGGCGGCCATCCTGGACCACTCATCCACCTGGTCCGGCGTCATCCTTTCAGGCTCCACAGCCCTCGACCTGTTCGCCGCCGCCATGGCCAACGCGCCTGCTGATGCCCCCGCGGGGCTCGCGGCCTTCAACGCAGGCTTTGAGCACCGCACCGGCTACGAATGGCTGTCGCGCGACGCTGCCGAGGTCGATGCCTACGTGGCCGACCCGTGGTGCGGGTGGGACGTGCCACCCGATGTGATCCCCTCACTCTTCGCCCCCGCCCCCCGGCTGGCCGACCCCGCGCAACTCGCGCGCATCCGCAGCGACCTGCCCCTCCTCATCGCATCCGGCGACGCAGACCCGCTGGCCGCAGGCGGGGTGTTGTTGGAGCAACTGGGGCAGCGGTATCGCGATGCCGGTGTGGCCGATGTGGCGTTAAAGCTGTACCCAGCCGCGCGGCATGAGATCTTGAATGAGACGAATCGGGATGAGGTGACGGGGGATGTTGTGGCGTGGCTGCGGGCGCATACGGGTCTGGCGTAGTCGGTACCCGATCCCTGTTAAATAGGCAGGTTTTGGGCAAGTAACCAGGGGGTAATGGCTGGCTGCTCCCGGCCCAAAGCAGAAGATCACGTTTGCATCTTGAGCCGCCGGTAAGTAGCGGCGGGCTGCCGTTCGCGGCCTAACCGTCACCTCAGGATGGGAGGATAGTGCGGCCTCGGTACTGATTGAACCGGAAACGATGTACGTCGTACGAGTTCGGCGGGCGGCGAAGCAAACCGAGGCAACTTATCCATTAAAAATCGTGATGGCGCACAACACTCGGTAGACGCCATCGATTCACAGCTTCGCAAGATCGAAGGGCAGAGCCTTGGGTACAAAGTGGCTCGTTTCTTCGATCTTTTGGGGCGGTGATTTATGCGACCTGCAGTGTCGGATAGTCTGTATAGCCCTTGGCGCCACCTGTGTAGAACGTGTTGGAGTCAGGCGCGTTCAGCGGTGCCTTGGCCCTGATGCGTGTGGGCAGGTCCGGGTTAGCCAGGAAGGCGGTGCCAAAGGCCACAGCGTCAAGCTTACCTTCGGCAATGGCTGCCTCTGCCTCATCAGCGCTGTAACCCATATTGCCCACCAACACACCCTTGAACTTTTCACGCGCCACGGGCATGACATCGGCCTTCTGCACGCCGAAGAAATCGGCGCGCATCACGTGCAGGTAGGCCAGCTTGAAGGCATTGAGCTTATCGGCCAGGAAGCCGATGAGGGCCAGCGGGTCGCTGTCCTTCATGCTGTTGTAGCTGTTGAGCGGCGACAGGCGCAGCCCCACGCGCTCGGAGCCGATGGCCTGGGTCACGGCGGTGAGCACCTCGAACAGGAAGCGGGCGCGGTTCTCCAGCGAGCCACCGTAGGCATCGGTGCGCTGGTTGGGCGTGTCGCGCAGAAATTGGTCAATCAGGTAGCCGTTGGCGCCATGCACTTCCACGCCATCAAAGCCGGCAGCAATGGCGTTGCGCGCACCTTGAGCAAACGCAGCCACGATGCCGGGAATCTCGTCGACGGTCAGGGGGTGGGGCACCGCGTGCGGCACCTTGCCTTGGGGCGTGTGGATCTCACCCTCAATGGCGGTGGCGCTGCTGGAGACAATGGGGGCGCCATCGGCGGCGCCAGGGTAGGCTGCGCGGCCAGCGTGCCAGATCTGCATGAAGATGCGTCCGCCCTTGGCGTGCACCGCGTCGGTCACCTTCCTCCAGGCTGCAATCTGCGCGTCGTTGTAGATGCCAGGCTCATTGACAAAGGCCGATGTACCGGGCGCCACCATGGTGCATTCGGAAATCAGCAGGCCGCCGGTGGCACGCTGGCTGTAGTACTCGGCCATCAGCGCGTTGGGCATGTGGCCAGCGTCGGCACGGGCGCGTGTCAGTGGTGCCAGAAGGATGCGGTTGGGCAGAGTGACAGAACCTACTTGAAGTGGATTGAATAGCATGCGAATGAAAATCCAGGTTACTGGTTACTGAACAGAAAGCAGTGATAAAGGTAACAGTTTCCCAATACTCAGACATTCGAAAGGTCACTGAAGACGGCTTTTGCACGGCTGGTGCTTTTGCACCCAACGCACGATGTAGTGGACACGGGTTGGGAAGGCTTTGCTACCGACAGTTTCGCGGCGGTCTCCGGCCGTGCACGCACCAAACGCCTTTGGTCACCCACCGCGTCGCAACTCCCTGACACCCCGGCCCAGCTTGCGGCGCAACAGGGCCCGCAGGGTCACTCCATCCGAGTACCCGACCTGTGCGGCGACCTGGTCGACGCTGGCGTTCCCGGTGCGCAAGAGATGGACGGCATGCTCCACGCGCAGGTCCTGGAAATACGACAGGGGTGTCTTTCCCAAAACGCTTTGCAGCCGCCGCGCCAAGGTGCGCTCGCTTGTGCCTGCGGCGCTGGCCGCCTCGGTCAGCGAGAACCCCTGCGCGAGCCGACGTCTGGCCCAGCACTCGAAGCGCTCCACCATCGGGTCGGCATGCGCAAGGTGGTCGGGAATCACGAACTCGGCTTGCGAACTGCGTGTCTCGACCAGCAGATAGCGTGCCACCAGGGCCGCCAGCGCCGGACTGCGCCCTCGGATGATGCGCAAGGCCAAGTCGACGTGGGCCAAAGCGGCACCCGCGGTGGTGAAGCGTGTCGAGTTCACGATCATGCGTGACTCGTCCAGCGTGACGTTCGGATAGCGCTTCCGAAACATCGGCCCCAGCCACCATGACGTCGTTGCACGATGCCCATCAAGCAGGCCACTCTCTGCAAGCAAGAAACTACCGGAGCAAGCGGCACCAAGGTGCGCGCCAGCGGTGGACCACTGCTGTAGCGCGGCGACCGCATCGGGCACATCGGGGCGTGTGAGCCGAGCCGAGAGCGTGTCAGGCATCTTGTCGCCAAACGCGGGCACGAGTACCACGTCTGGTTCGGGCACACCATGCGCAGTGACCACGGGCACCGTCAAGCCTTGCGCTGTTCGGATGCGACGCCGCACACCCACCAGCGTGAGCTCTATGTGCGCGGGAGCCTGTGGCAGCGAGCTTGCCATCGCATTGGCCAAGCCTACTGTGTCAGTGAGCGCCGCAAGCCCCAGATCAAACACGCCATCACAAACAAGGATGTGGAGTTTCATGGTAACAATGATATCAATGTTGTCATTATTGCCACTGGAGATGTCTGGCATGAAGACTTAGACTGCAGTCTCGTCGATCCCTTCGCCCACTTTTCCATTTACCCAAAGGAATACAGCATGACCAAGCTCGCCCTGTTTGTTCGCCTCGAAGCTAAACCCGGCCAGGAGGCTGCGCTTGCCGACTTCCTGGCCAGCGCACTGCCGCTCGCCAACGCCGAGTCCGGCACCACGGCCTGGTTCGCATTGAAGTTTGGCCCTTCGACCTTCGGTGTGTTCGATGCCTTCGCCGATGAGGCAGGTCGCCAGGCACATCTGAACGGCCAGATCGCCGCGGCCTTGATGGCCAACGCCGCGACTTTGCTGAGTTCTCCGCCCAACATCGAGAAGGTCGAACTGCTTGCAGCCAAACTGCCTGCATGACAACCCGGCCTTGACCCCATCAGGTCACGCTGCAGGATGGGCGTCACACGGCCCTGCGCGGCGCTACCCCTCGATTGACCGGTGGGGATCAAGGCATGGCCCAGGCTGCTCGTGGCGAATGACTCAGCCCGGCGTTCATAGCCGCTAACAAAACCATGTCACCTCACCGTCAAACACCTGATCGGCGTTTGACGTTGCATGGAGCGAAACAAGAACAATGAGGTCAGCGCTGAGCTGTTCCTCGGTTCAGGGCGGTCGATCGCGGGTGCCGGCCACCAGCGCCTTTAGTCTTCGGCGCACTGAGCGAGCTAGCGCCCCCGAACGGCGCGCCCCCTCCGCGCCCCCCCGGCCACCTGACAAGCCCTCCGATACGCCCGCAGCGTCACCTCCGCCCGCTGCATCACCGTGTCCTCCACCGTGGCCGCCCCTCCGGCCAGCTCGTCGTCCTGCGCCTGCAGCAGCTCCGCCGGGCTCATGCCCGATGCCTCGCCCGTCAGCAGCGCAATGCCCTCGCTCACATGCCCCATGGTGTAGACGTGGAACAGACCGCGCTCCACCGCGTCCAGCACGCTGCGGTCCAGCATCAGGTGGCGCTGGTTGCGGGCGGGGATCAGCACGCCGTGGGTGCCGTCCAGCCCCGCCGTTGCGCAGGCGCGGAACCAGCCTTCGATCTTTTCGTTGATGCCGCCCACGGGCAGCACCTCACCGTGCTGGTTCAATGCGCCGGTCACGGCGATGCCCTGGCGCAGGGGCAGGCCTGACAGGCTGGACAGCAGCGCGTACAGCTCGGCGCATGAGGCGGAGTCGCCTTCCACGCCGCTGTATTCCTGCTCGAACACGATGGATGCATTGAGCGCCAGCGGCGCGACGTGGCTGAACAGCGCGGTGAGGTAGCTGTGCAGGATGAGCACGCCCTTGTCGTGAATGGGGCCAGACATATCGACCTCGCGCTCGATGTTGAGCAGGCCCTCTTGCCCGGCAAAGGTGCGCGCAGTGATGCGGACGGGGAAGCCAAACCGGTAGTCGCCCAGGTCGATCTGCGTCATGGCGTTGATCTGGCCGGTGATGGAGCCCTGCAGCGTGATCAGGCGCTCGCCTTCGGTGATGGATTCGTGCAGTTCTTCTTCGGGCTGGTTGTGGCGCAAGGTGCGGGCGGCCAGGGCGGCCTGCACGTCGGCGGCTTGCACCAGGGTGCCTGCGCGGGCCTGGCACAGCGCGGCGCTTTCAATGGCGAGTGCTTCGGTGTGGGCAAAGCGCGCGCTTTGGCGGCCTTGGTCGTCGGCCTCGCGGTGCGATTGCTCCAGCAGCAGGGCCACGGCGTCGGCGGCAAAGTGGGGCAGGCCGCGTTTTTTGCAGACTTGCGCGACCAGGATGGCTGAGGACTGGTGGGTGCCGGGGGTGGCGATGAACCGGTCTGAAAAGTCCACCTTCACGCGAAAGCGGCGTGCGGCGTCGGGGTCGGCCTCCTGCAGGGCGTAGTACTCCTCCACCGATCCGATCAGCACGATCTTCACATCCACGTCCACCGGCTCGGGCTGCAGCGCCACGGCGCCGCCGGGCGCATGGGCGGCGCCGCCGCCACCGCTGCCGTCCTCGATCTGCAGGCGCCCGCAGCGCAGAAAGCGGCGCAGGCGCGGCCACAGGCCTTCTTCGGCGGCCAGGTCGTGAAGGTGCAGCAGGATGAAGCCGCCATGCGCCTTGAGCAGGCTGCCCGCGTGGATGCTGGCGTGGTCGGCCTGCACGGTGTCGGCGTCGGCGCCGTGTTCGATGCTGCCAAACAGGGTGCGGGCGGTGGGGTTGTCTTCCACCACCACGGGGGCGCTGGTGCGGCCGTGGTTGTCCACCACCACGTTCACCTGGCAGCGGGCCAGCAGGTCGTCCAGCGCATCCTTGCGGTCGTCTTCGGCGTCCTGGCCTTGGTCGGCGTCGCCGGGCTCGAACAGGTCAATGTGGTCCAGCACGGCGCGCTCTACCTGGTCCAGCCACTGCGTGAGCTTGACGGCGTCCTTGATCTGCTTGCGCAGGCCCTGGCGGATGCCGTGCAGCGCGTGCTCCACCAGGGGCTTGATGGTCTGGCGGCGCAGGGCGGCCAGGGCGTCGTCCCGCGTGCGCTCTAGCGGGCGGGTGGTTTCGAGAAACTTGGCGATCTCGGCGCGCAGCTCCAGCTCGGCGGCGTCGATCTCGGCGCGGCGCTCGCGGGGCAGGGCGCGCGCTTCGCCTTCGGTCAGCGGCTGGCCCTTGGGGCCGGTGAGGGTGAACACCATGTGCCCGGCCTCGCGGCTCAGGCGGAACTGGCGCGCTTCGGCAAATGCGTCCAGCGCTGCAAAGGCTTCGTTCTCTTGCGTTTGCCAGGTCTTTTCAATGCGCTCGGCCTCGGCCTTGAAGTCGGGGCTGGTCAGGCGTTTGGGGATGTCGGCCTGCAGGCTGCGTGCCATGTCGGCCAGACCCTGGCGCAGCAGGCGGCCCTCGCCTGCGGGCAGGCGCAGCGCGCGGGGGCGGTCGGGCTGGTCAAAGTGGTGCAGGTAGCACAGGTCGGGCGGCACCGCGCGTTTTGCGGCCTCGGCCTGCATGGCCTGGCGCAGCAATGACGCGCGCCCGCTGCCCACTTCGCCCAGCACAAACAGGTGGTAGTCCGGCTGCTGCATCGCCAGACCAAATTGCGCAGCGGCCTGGGCACGCTCCTGCCCGATCCAGGGCAGGGGCAAGTCTTGCAGCTCGGCGGTGCTGGCAAAGCCCAGCGTGGCGGGGTCAATGGTCAGGCGCAACTGGTGGGGGGCAAGGGCAAATGCGGGCATTGATGTGGGTGGGGGAGGGCGAAAGGGCAGAAGGACGGTGCGGAGGGCGTGGCAGGCAGCCGTGTAGCACCTGGTGACCAAATATGAGCCAAAACGGGCAGATGCGCTAGTGCAATATGCCCTGGTTGCTATCAATAATGTAGTGAATGACGCCGGGCGTGCAGGCCGCCCGGAGCCATTCGCTTTCCCGTTCGGATGCGCAATGGCATGGGCGTCTGCAGCGGCAGCTGCATCAATGCGCCACCGGGCATACCCCGGCGGGCGCACCACCGGCCAGCGCGTGGCTGCGCGCATCGGCCAGTGCGGCGGCGGTGGGGGCCTCGGTAGGCCAGCCCGCCAGATGCTGCTGGGCCACGCGGCTCAGGGCGGTGATCCAGTGGTGGTTGTCATTCAGGCAGGGGATGTAGTGAAACTCTTTGCCGCCCGCGTGCAAAAACGCCTCGCGCACTTCCATGTTGATTTCTTCTAGCGTCTCCAGGCAGTCGCTGGTGAAGCCGGGGCACACCACGTCCACCCGCCGCGTGCCCGCCTTGCCCAGCGCCTCGATGGTGGGCTGGGTGTAGGGCTCCAGCCACTTGGCCTTGCCAAAACGCGACTGGAAGGTGATGCGGTAGCGCTCCTCGCGCAGGCCCAGGCGCTCGGCCAGCAGGCGGCCGGTCTTGCGGGCCTCGCAGTGGTAGGGGTCACCCAGGTGCAGGGTGCGCTCGGGCACGCCATGAAAGCTCATCACCAGCTGGTCGGGCTGGCCGTGGTGCTTCCAGTGCGTTTCGATGGTGCGCGCCAGAGCATCGATGTAGCCGGGGGCGTCGTGGTAGTGGTTCACGAAGCGCAGCTCGGGCACGTTGCGCGTGGCGGCGGCCCAGGTGTAGACGGCGTCAAACACGCTGGCCGTGGTGGTGGCGGAGTACTGCGGGTACAGCGGCAGGATGAGGATGCGCGTGGCGCCCTCGGCCTTCAGCGCATCGAGCTGGCTGGCGATGGAGGGGTTGCCGTAGCGCATGGCGTGGCGCACCAGCACCGCGTGGCCTGCCTCGCCCAGCCAGCCGCGCAGCAGCGTGGCCTGCTTGGCCGTCCAGTGCGCCAGGGGCGAGCCCTCGGGCGTCCAGATGCTGGCGTATTTGGCGGCCGACTTGGCCGGGCGCGTGCGCAGGATGATGCCGTGCAGGATAGGCATCCACAGCAGTTTGGGGATCTCCACCACGCGGTGGTCACCCAGAAACTGCGCCAGATAGCGGCGCACGGCCGGGGCCGTGGGTTCGTCGGGCGTGCCCAGGTTGCACAGCAACACGGCAGTGCGGTCGGCCTGGCCGTGGGTGAAAGGGGGTTCGGGGTGGAAGGAAGGCATGCGGCATTTTCACCCACGCGCCGAGCCAGTGCGGGCTGGGAGCCTATTTGCGGCCTTGCGCACCACCGCCAGCGAGATCAGCGCCGGTCATAGCGTCTTCAGGTGTTTTCAGCCCCTTTTTGGGGTGCATCGGGTATTCCCTGATGTGGTTATGAAACCGGTTTCATAAACTGGCGCCACTTTGGAATAACGACTGTCCACCGTGAATTACCAGTTCCAGTTCGATGCCGTGTTTGCCGCGTGGCCCTTGCTGCTTAAGGGCACCTGGATCACCGTGCAGCTGTCGCTCACCGCCACCTTGCTGGGGCTGGTGGTGGCCATCTTTTGCGCCTGGGGCAAGACCGGCGGGCCGCTCTGGCGGCGGTTTTTGATCAACGCGTACATCGAGGTCATCCGCAACACGCCGTTTCTGGTGCAGCTGTTTTTCTTCTTCTTCGCGCTGCCGTCCATCGGCCTGCGCTGGTCGCCCTACACCGCAGCACTCACCGCCATGGTGGTCAACCTGGGGGCCTATGCGGCCGAGATCGTGCGGGCGGGTATCGAGTCCATCCCCAAGGGGCAGATCGAGGCGGGCAAGGCCCTCAACCTCAAGCCGTGGGAGATCTTTCGGTTTGTCATCCTCAAGCCCGCGCTCAAGGCCATCTACCCGGCGCTCACCAGCCAGTTCATCTTGCTGATGCTCAGCTCGGCCGTGGTGTCGGTGATCTCGGCGGACGACCTGACCTCGGTGGCGGCCAACCTGCAGTCGCAGACCTTCCGCAGCTTTGAGATCTACATCGTGGTGACGGCCATCTACCTGGCGCTGGCGCTGAGTTTCTCGGCGCTGTTCAAGCTGATCTATCAGCGCATGCTGAATTACCCAGACCGTCGCTGAGGAAAGCCTGCCATGCGTACCTTCGGACTCTCCGAGTTTCTTTTCATCGTGCAGGCCGCGCAGTGGACGCTGGCGCTGTCGGCCATTGCCTTCGTCGGCGGTGCGCTGCTGGGGCTGGTGGTGGCGCTGTCGCGCACCTCAGAGAACGCTGCGGCGCGCAATGCGGCGCGGGTGTTCATCCAGGTGTTCCAGGGCACGCCGCTGCTGCTGCAGCTGTTCCTGATCTTCTTTGGCGCGCCGGTGCTGGGGTTTGACATCAACCCCTGGGTGGCGGCGGGCGTGGCGCTGGTGCTCAACAGCGCGGCGTTTCTGGCCGAGATCTGGCGCGGGTGCATCGAGGCCGTGCCACGCGGCCAGTGGGAGGCCGCCCAGGCCCTGAACCTCAAGTACGTGGCCCGCATGCGGTTTGTGGTGTTGCCCCAGGCTTTCAAGATTGCGCTGCCGCCCACGGTGGGCTACATGGTGCAGATCATCAAGGGCACGTCGCTGGCCGCCATCATCGGCTTTACGGAGATCACGCGGGCGGGGCAGATCATCAACAACGCCACCTTTCAGCCGCTGCATGTGTTCACCACCGTGGCCGCGCTGTACTTCGTGATCTGCTGGCCGCTGTCGCTGCTGGCCGCACGCATGGAGCGCAAGCGCGCCCGTGCTCTGGCGCGCTGATCCACGCGCCGCAACCATCTTTTCTTTCTGTTCTCGTTCACACCAACCACCAGGAGACATGCGATGACTTTTTCTTTGCAACGCCGCACCGCTACCGCCGCTTTGGCTGCTTTGGGCCTCGGTGCTGCCCTCACGGCGTTTGCGCCGCTGGCCTCGGCACAGTCCGTGGCGGACATCAAGAAGAAGGGTGAGATCACCATCGGCATGCTGGTGGACTTTCCTCCCTACGGCACCACCAACGCACAAAACCAGCCCGACGGCTACGACGCCGACGTGGCCAAGCTGCTGGCCAAGGACCTGGGCGTGAAGGCCAACATCGTGCCCGTCACCGGCCCCAACCGCATTCCGTTTTTGCTGACCAACAAGGTGGATGTGCTGGTGGCCTCGCTGGCCATCACGCCCGAGCGTGCCAAGCAGGTGCAGTTCTCGCAGCCCTACGCGGCCGCGACCATCGTGCTGTACGGCAAGACCGGCGCCAACATCAAGAGCGCTGCCGATCTGAAAACCGTGCGCGTGGGCGTGGCCCGTGCCAGCACCCAAGACGTGGCTGTGACCAAGGCCGCCCCTGAGGGCACCGAAATCCGCCGCTTTGACGACGACGCATCGGCCATGCAGGCGCTGATCTCGGGCCAGGTCGATGCGATTGGCTGCTCGGTCACCGTGGCGGCGCAGATCGCCAAGCGCGTGCCTGCCAACACCTTCGAGAACAAGTTCAACCTGCTGCAGCAAGCCATGGGCATCGCCCTGCGCCCCGGCCAGGACGAGCTGACCAAGGCCGTGAACGACTTTGTGGCCCGCAACACCGCCAATGGCGAGCTGAACAAGCTGTACCAGAAGTGGCTGGGCGCCGACCTGCCCAAGCTGCAGTAAGCCTGCCTGAACGATAAGGAGCCATTGATGAGCGACGCAGTCACGACCGCCCCCGGCACCCCGCCGATCATCCGCATGGAAGGGGTCAACAAGTGGTACGACAGCTTCCAGGTGCTCACCGACATCAACCTGTCGGTGCGGCCCGGCGAGCGTATCGTGATCTGCGGGCCATCGGGCTCGGGCAAGTCCACGCTGATTCGCTGCATCAACCGGCTGGAGACGGTGCAAAAGGGCCGCATCGAGGTCGATGGCATCGACCTGACCGCAGGCGGCAAGAACGTGGATGCCGTGCGCGCCGAAGTGGGCATGGTGTTCCAGCAGTTCAACCTGTTCCCGCACCTGACCATTCTGGAAAACTGCACGCTGGCCCCCATGCGTTCGCGCGGCATGAGCAAGGCGCAGGCCGAAGAAGTGGCCATGAAGTACCTGACCCGCGTGCGCATCCCCGAGCAGGCGCATAAGCACCCCAGCCAGTTGTCGGGTGGGCAGCAGCAGCGCGTGGCCATTGCGCGGGCGCTGTGCATGGCACCCAAGGTGATGCTGTTTGACGAGCCTACCTCGGCGCTCGACCCCGAGATGGTCAAGGAAGTGCTGGACACCATGATCAGCCTGGCCGAAGACGGTATGACCATGCTCTGCGTGACGCACGAGATGGGCTTTGCCCGCAGTGTGGCCGACCGGGTGATCTTCATGGCCGACGGCAAGATCCTGGAGCAGGCGCCGCCGCAGCAGTTCTTCGGCCAGCCGCAGCACGACAAGACGCGGCAGTTCCTGGGCCAGATCCTGAGTTCCCACCACGCACATTGAAACCCACGCACAGACCCACGCACATTGAGACCTGACAGGTCGTGCGGTTGATGGCCTTCGCCCCGTGGGGGCGCGGCCTGAAAGAAACACATGAAGGTATTGATTTCCCTGTCCTCCTTCGGCGCGGCCGAAACCGGTCGCCACGGCCAGCTGTGGTGCACCGACCTGGCCCAGCAAGCGGGCGCGGACGGCGTGGAGGTGCGTGGCGAGCTGCTGCGCGATGCGGCCACCGAGCTGCCCGCGCTGGCGGGCCGGGCGGCGGTGTACTCCAGCCCCGAAGGCCTGTGGACCCCGCAGGGCGCGCTGGACGAAGCAGCCCTGGCGCGTGGCGTGCAGGCTGCGCAGGTGCTGCGTGCGCCGCGCCTGAAGATGTCGATTGGTGGCTTTGGTCCTTCGTCGCATGCCTCGCTGCAACGCCTCAAGGCCCTGCTGCAGGCCGCCCCGCAGGTGGAGCTGGTGATCGAGAACGACCAGACCGCCACTGCCGGTACGCTGGCCGCCATGCAGGCCTTTTTTGCGGCCCAGGCGCAGGCGGGGCTCGACCTGGGCATGACCTTTGACATGGGCAACTGGCACTGGCAGGGCGAATGCCCGCTGCAAGCCGCGCAGGCCTTGGCACCCTATGTGCGCTATGTGCACTGCAAAGGCGTGCAGCGCCTGCCCGCCAAGTGGGTGGCGGTGCCGCTGGCCGATTCGGTAGCGCCATGGCGCGCTGTGCTGCGTGCCTTGCCTGCCGATGTGCCGCATGCCATCGAATACCCGCTGGTGGGCGACGACCTGGTGGCCGTCACGCGCGAGCAGGTAGCCTTCATCCGCGCTGCGCGGGAGGCCGCATGAGCGATTCAGCCTTCGACGTCGCTCTGTTTGGCGAGGCCATGTTGCTGCTGGTGGCCAATGAGCCGGGCCCGCTGGAGAACGCCACCGGCTTCCACAAGCGCACTGCCGGGGCCGAGACCAATGTGGCCATTGGCCTGGCGCGCCTGGGCCTGAAGGTAGGCTGGGCCAGCCGCCTGGGCACCGATTCGATGGGCCGCGCGCTGCTGGCTGCCATGCAAGGCGAAGGCATTGATTGCTCGCACGTGGTGTGCGATGCCACGCAGCGCACGGGCTTCCAGTTCAAGGAGCGCGTGATGGATGGCCGCGACCCGCAGGTGGAATACCACCGCAAGGGCTCTGCCGCCAGCCAGATGGGGCCCGCCGACGTGGACGAACCCTGGCTGCGGTCCGCGCGCCATCTGCATGCCACGGGCGTGTTTGCCGCCATCTCCGACACCAGCCTGCAGGCCGCCATCCGCACGCTGGAGGTGATGCGCGCTGCGGGCCGCACCATCTCGTTCGACCCCAACCTTCGCCCCACGCTGTGGTCGTCGCCCGAGACCATGCGCCACTGGATCAACACCCTGGCCACCTATGCCGACTGGGTGCTGCCTGGCATGGAAGAGGGCGTGTTTTTGACCAGCGAAACCACCCCTGAGGGTGTGGCACGCTTTTACCGTGAGCGGGGCGCCAAGCTGGTGGTGGTTAAGCTCGGCCCCGAGGGCGCGTACTACGACAGCGATGTGGCCGGCACCGGCCGCGTGCCCGGCGTGCCTGTGGCCCAGGTGGTGGACACCGTGGGCGCAGGCGACGGCTTTGCGGTGGGCGTGATCAGTGCATTGCTGGAAGGCCTGGACGTGCCCGCCGCGGTGCGCCGAGGCGCCTGGATTGGCGCGCGTGCCGTGCAGGTGCTGGGCGACACCGAGGGGCTGCCCACCCGTGCACAACTGCAGGAGGCGGGCCTGTGAGCCTGGCGCTACCTTCATCAGACGGCAGCACAAGCCCAACGCGCAAGCAAGTGCTGGTGTTTCGCGAGCTGCCGCCCGACCAGCTCGCGCGGTTGACTGCCGTGCACGACGTGACAGTGGCCGACCCGCGCAAGCCCGACGAGCGCGCGCGGTTTGACGCGGCGCTGGCGCAGGCGCACGGGCTCATCGGCTCCAGCTTTCCCATCGATGCCGCCGTGCTGGAGCATGCGCCCCGGCTGCAGGTGGTGTCCAGCGTGTCGGTGGGCGTGGACAACTACGCGCTGGACGTGCTGCAGTCGCGCGGCATCATGCTGTGCCACACCCCCGGAGTGCTCGACGAAACGGTGGCAGACTCAGTGTTTGCCCTCCTCATGGCCACCAGCCGCAGGCTGGTGGAGCTGTCGCAGTTAGTGCGCGAGGGCCGGTGGACGAAGAACATTGGAGAAGACCTGTTTGGCAGCGATGTGCATGGCAAGACGCTGGGACTGCTCGGGTTTGGCCGCATTGGCCAGGCCGTGGCGCGCCGCGCCGCACTGGGGTTTGGCATGCCGGTGATGTACCACGCCCGCCGCCCGGTGGATCTGGCAGCCCAGGCCCCTGAATTGCAGGGCAAGGCCATCCACACGCCGCTGCCCCCGCTGCTGGCGCAATCAGACTTTGTGGTGGCCATGTTGCCCTTGTCCGACAGCACGCGGGGCATGGTCAACGCCGAACTGTTTGCGGCCATGAAGCCCGGCGCCATCTTCATCAACGGCGGCCGGGGCGCCACCGTGGTGGAGCAAGACCTGCTGCACGCGCTGGACCATGGCCCGCTGCGCGCAGCGGGGCTCGATGTATTTGCCACCGAGCCGCTGCCGCTGGCGTCGCCCCTGCGCACCCACCCGCGCGTGACCCCGCTGCCCCACATCGGCTCGGCCACGCACGACACGCGCCATGCCATGGCGGCGCTGGCCACCACCAATCTGCTGCAGGCCCTGGCGGGCGAACGGCCCGCCGCCGTGTACAGCCCCATACCCGCATGAGCCCGCCGACACCCGCACCCTCCGCCACGCCCCGCGCCCGCCCCACCATCGCCGACGTGGCGGCCGAGGCCGGTGTGTCCAAGGCCACGGTGTCGCGCTACTTCAACCACCGTGAACGCCTGCTCAGCCCCGACATTGCGGCGCGGGTTGAGGCCGCCATCGCCAAGCTGGCCTACGTGCCCAGCCCCATGGCCCAGGCGCTGAGCCATGGCCGCTCGCGCCTGATTGGGCTGGTGGTGGCCGACATCACCAACCCCTATTCGGTGGCCGTGTTGCGCGGCGCCGAGAAGGCCTGCCAGGACGCCGGCTACCTGGTCATGCTGTTCAACCTGGGCAACGACCGCGAGCGCGAGCGCGCGGCCATCGACGCGCTAGCCAGCTACCAGGTGGATGGGTTCATCCTCAACACGCTGGGGCAGGGCGAGGGGCAGGCGGATGTGAACACCTTGCACGGCAAACCCGCCGTGCTGGTGGACCGGCGCCACGCCGGGCTGGCGGCAGACTTCGTCTCGCTGGACAACCAGGGCGCCATGCGCGAAGCCTGTGCCCATCTGCAGCAGCAAGGCTGGCAGCGTCTGCTCTACATCACCCAGCCCTTGCTGGGCGTGAGTTCCCGCATCGAGCGCACGGAGGCCTTTCGTGCGCTGGTGTCCTCCAAGCGCTCGGCGGTGCGCGGCACAGTGCTGGAGCTGGCAGCGGAGCAGGGCGATGAGGTGCTGGACCAGGCACTCACCGATCTGCTGCGGCAGGCCCGGCCCGGCGAGCGCTGCGCGGTGGTGGCGGGCAATTCGGTGGTCACGCTGCGGGTGGCTGCAGCCGTCTCGCGCATGGGGTGGACGTTTGGGCAACAGCTGGGCTTTGTGGGCTTTGACGACCCTGAGTGGGCGTCGCTGATCCGGCCCGGCCTGAGCGCCGTGGCACAGCCCACCGATGCCATCGGGCAACGCGCCGCGCAGTGCCTGCTGGAGCGCATCAACGGCCTGGAAGGCCCTGCACGCGAGAGCCTGCTGCCGGGCCTGCTGGTGGTGCGCGGATCTTCGTTGGGACCTGCGGGCGCGCCAGATCCGGGTTGAACGCACTGCACGGCGCAAAGGCCTGCGGTATGCTTTGCGGCCCTCGCCCCGGTGCATCGCCGGGGCCTCTTTTTTCGCCTTCATCCTTCAGGTGCGCCCTGTGCCAAATCCCTCTCTGGACACCTCCCGCATCCGCGCCATCTCCATCGATCTGGACGACACGCTCTGGCCCATCTGGCCCACCATCACGCGGGCTGAGAGTGTGCTGCTGGACTGGCTGACCCACCACGCGCCCGCCACGGCGGCATTGTTCTCGGACACCGAGGCACTGCGCGCCATCCGCAACCAGATGGTGACCCTGCGCCCTGACCTGAAGGGTGACCTGAGCGCGCTGCGGCGCGAGTCCATCCGGCTGGCGCTGACGCAGGCCGGTGACGAGCCCGCGCTGGCTGAACCGGCGTTTGATTTGTTCTTTGCCGAGCGGCAGCGGGTGGAGCTGTTTGATGATGCACACGACACGCTGGCTTTCTTGTCAGCGCGCTACCCGGTGGTGGCGGTGTCCAACGGCAATGCCGATATCCACCGCATCGGCATCGGCCACTACTTTCGCCACAGCATCAGCGCGTCGGACTTTGGCATCGCCAAGCCCGATGTGCGCATCTTCCATGCGGCCGCCACGGCCGTGGATGTGCTGCCCCACGAGGTGCTGCACGTGGGCGACGACGCCACGCTAGATGCGCAGGGCGCGCTGAACGCGGGCATGCAGGCGGTGTGGATCAACAGTGCCAAACACCCCTGGCCGCACGACGACACACCGCCCCATGCCACGGTGGACAGCCTTACCGCGCTGTGTCGGCTGTTGGCCTGACGGGTTCTACTGGGTTCGGTTTCTTGCCTCAGGTCAAGGTTTGGGCGCGCGGCGGTTGAAGCTGCGGCCCGATCAGGTCACACTCCATCGTCGCTCAGCGACCCCTCTCACCATGCCCCGTACTCCCCCTCCATTGCCCGCCATCCGCACCATCGGCCTGATGCAGCCCATGACCTGGCTGGTGCTGGCCTGGCGCGACATGGCGCGGGCGGGCTGGATCAGTTTTGCGCATGGCCTGGCGCTCACCCTGTTTGGCGCTGCCATCTTTGCGGTGGCGCATCACCGCTTCTGGCTGCTGGCGGGTGCGCTGTCGGGGTTTCTGGTGGTGGCGCCGGTGCTGGCCACCAGCCTGTATGCGCTGAGCCGCGCGCTGGAGCGTGGCGAGGCCGCCAACCTGGGCGTGGTGCTCAAGACCTGGCTCAACTGGCAGAACAGCCATGTGAACAAATGGGGCAGCGACTACTGGTGCATGCTGCAGTTCGGGGCCCTGCTGGCGCTGGCCGCCTCGGGCTGGGTCATGACCTCGGCGGCGCTCATCACCTTGCTCGCGCCCGTGCCCATCGAGACGCCGCTGGACTTTTTGCGCCATGTGGTCATGGCGCGCGACGGCTGGTTGTTTGAAATCTGGCTGGCGCTGGGCAGCCTGATGGCCGCGCCCATTTTTGCGTCCAGCGTGGTGGCCATGCCGCTGCTGCTGGACCGCCGCGCCACACTGCTGCAAGCTGTGCTCACCGGCTGGCAGGCGGTCATCACCAACCCGCTGCCGATGGCGTTCTGGGCTGCCATCATCCTGGGCTTTACCTTGCTGGGCCTGGGTTCCCTGCTGCTGGGCCTGATCGCTGTGATGCCCATGCTGGGCCACGCCAGCTGGCATGCCTACCGCGACCTGGTAGATGCATCCAGCCTGCCCGAGCGTGACCTGGTGGCCCCCGCTGTACCGAATGCCTCTGTGCGTCGGCCTGGAGGGACATCGTGATTTTTGGATTTACCGAGGCGCAGATCTCGGGCTTCTTCCTCACCTACGGGGTGGGGGCGTTCATTGCCTACATGCTGTTCATCATCGGGCAGCTGGCCTGGGAATCGAAGGCCGGGCGCTTTGGCACGTTCGTGATCTTCCTGGGGCTGGGCGTGGGTTTTCTGGGTTTCCTGGCCAAGGTGGTGATTCAGTGGTGGCTGGAGCGATAGCCGCCCGGGCGGTCTGCTGCCCATGCCCCGCGCTCTAGATTGCGCGCTTTGCGGGGCTTGGCACTGAGGCCTGCGCATTCATTTCTTTCCGTTGTGTTTTGTTTCATGTAGAAACTAATTGCAATGGCAGGAGGTGGTTGTGATGCTGCGTAACTCCCTGATCGTCGCCCTGCTGGGGCTGCTGGCCGAGGCGGCGGAAGCCCTGTCCCTGGGCGCGCCGCAAGGCAAGGTGTGGCTGGGACAGCCCATCGACCTGGGCTTTGAAGTCCAGCTGGACCCCGGCATGTCGGTGGATGCCTTGTGCCCGCAAGCGCGGCTGGTGTCTGGCGATGTGGCCGTACCGGCGGGCCGAGTCCAGGTGAGCGTGCGGCCGGGCGAGCCGGAGCGCAATCCGGTGCTGCGGGTGCAGTCCTCCCACTTGGCCGACGAGCCGGTGCTGACCGCCCAGGTCTCCGTGCATTGCACGGGCCGCGTGACGCGCGAATACACCTTTCTGGCCGACCTGCCCGCCACCGTGGCAGCGGGGCTGAGGCCGGTGGCGATTCCCTGGGAGGTGCCCCTGGCAGAGGTTTCTCCCTCGCGGACGGGTGGGGTGGTTGCCGGAGAAGCGTCTTCTGCATCCGCAATGGGCTCCTCGCGGCCGCGCAAGGCGTCGGCCGCCAGCCGGTTAGCCCGCAAGGGCACAAGGGTGGCCGCAAAGTCTGCCGGGGCTCCTGTAGCGCGCACCTCGTCCCCTGACACCGCTGCGATGGCCGGTGCGACCCGCGGGACGCAGCCTGCGCCCCAAGAACCACCCAGCACTGCACCGAGCGTAGCGCCCGAGACCGCATCAGCGCCCCCCGCACAAGCGTCGGCATCGTCCACCGCCTCGGTGGCTCAGGCTGTTGCGGCACCCGCTGCGCCGGGACCGGCCAAGCCCCGGCTGGTGATGGAGCCGTTGACGGCGCTGGTCACGCCGCCCGCCTCGGGCGAAGGGGCTCCATCCGACGGTGCAGCGCTGACGCCGCTAGCGGCTTCAAACCCAGAGGTCAACGCGCTGGACGGCGGGGGGACCGCCAGCGCGCGCATGCAGGCCTTGCAGGTGGAAGTGGATCGCATGCGCGCGCAGGCCGAGCAGGACCATCAGGCCACGCTCGCATTGCTGGCCCGCGTGGAGCAACTGAATGCAGGGCATTTCCCGGCGTCCCTGGTGTACGGGCTGCTGGCGATGCTGGCCTTGACGGTGGGTGCGGCCGGCTGGCTGCTGGCACGCATGCGGCGCGCCATGGACGCATCGAACGAAGAATGGCGCAACACCTTGACGGCCTATGTGGCGCAGTCCTCTTTGCCCGCAGCAGTAGATGCCGAGACCGAGCGCCGCACGGCGGTGCTGCCTGCCGACGACCGGCCTACAGGGTTGCCAGGACTGCATGGTGCTGGCGTGTTGCCAGCGTAGAGTCGAGGTGCTGCGTGGCGCAGCTCAACGCGGCCAGGACCGCAGCCCCAGGTCCTGCGCCAGGCGGCGATAGTCGGCCAGGCTGCGCTGAACATAGTCATCCAGGGCGGCGCCACTGAGCGCAAAGGGGTACAGCCCATGGCGGGCGCACAGGGCGGCGTATCCGGGTGCCGCCTGCGCTTCCTGCAGGGCAGTCGTCCAGGCGTGGGCGACGGCGTCAGGCACGCTGGCGGCCATGTAGAGGCCGCGCACGGTGGTCCATTGCAGGTCAATGCCTTGCTCGCGTGCCGTGGGCAGGGCGGCCAGCGCGCCGGGCAGCCGTGTGGGGGCCAGCACCGCCAGGATGCGCACTGGCAGGCCTTCCGCAGCGGCCCGGGTGGCCTCGGCCGCGTCGCCGGTGAAGATATCGATGTGGCGGCCGCCCAGCGCCTTGAGCGCTTCGCCACCGCCCTCAAACGACACAAAGCGCATGCGCTTGTGGTCTTGCCCCGCCGCGCGCACCAGCAGCGCAGCCTTCACCCAGTCCTGGCTGCCCAGCGTGCCGCCGGCGCCAAACACCACGCGGCCCGAATCTTTTTGCAACGCGGTGACCACGTCTTGCAAGCGCTGGTAGGGGGCGTCGCGGTGCACCGCCACCACGCCGTAGTCGTTGCCCAGCGTTGCAATCCAGCGCACGGCGCTCACCGGGTGGGGGCCGAAGCGGCCCTGCGCCAGGTTGAGCAGCGAGCCGCTGGAGAACGCCACCAGCGTGCCGGGCCCTCCCAGGCGGCCCGTGGCCACCTGGTCAAACGCCACTGCACCAATGCCGCCGGGCAGGTAGCGGGTGCGCAGCGGCGTGCGGCCGGGGCGCACGGCCTGCAGCGCCTGGGAGGCCAAGCCACAGGTCAGGTCAAATCCACCGCCGGGGCGTGAGGGCGCAATGCACTCTGCCGGTTCACGGGATGCGTCGGCCGCTGCTGATAAGGGAGCCAAGCCCGCGCCAGCGCTGGCAGCGGCCGCGAGCGTCTGCAGCAGCTGGCGGCGGCTGCAAGGCGCGGTCAGCAGGCGGTGCGTGGCGGGCAAGGGCTGCGGCATGGGGTGTGGAGTTTCAGTGGTTCTGCGGGCTGCGTCAGGCGCGGGGCCACCAGAGTATCGCCAGAAGCCCCGATCCTTCAGCGCGCGCCTGCAGCCGCAGGCTGCCCCGGTGCCGCTCGGCAATCGACCGCGCAATCGCCAGCCCCAGGCCCGACCCGCCCGCCGTGGCCTGCGAGCCGCGCCGGTAGCGCTGGCCCAGGGCGTCGCGCTCCTCGGCGGGCAGGCCGGGGCCGTTGTCCTCCACGCTGATGCTCCAGCCCAGGCTGTCACCCGCTGCCGACACGGTGACGGTGCCCTGCGCGGGGGTGTAGGCGATGGCGTTGGCGGCCAGATTGGTCAGGGCCTCGCGCAGCAGGCCACTGTCGCCCACGGCCTCGATGCCAGCGGCGGGCGTATGGATGCCAAAGTCGATCTGCTTGGCGCGCGCCTGGGGCAGCAGTTCCAGCGCCACCGTGCGCAGCAGCGCGGCCAGGTCGAACGGCGTCAGCTCCACCGCCGCCGTGTCGCTGCGGCCCAGTGCCAGCAGTTGCTGTGTGCTGCGCGTGGCGCGGGCGATTTCGCCCCCAATGGCGGCCAGCGTGTGCTGCACCTGCGTGCTGTCGCCCTCGCGGCGCGCGTAGTCGATCTGCATCTGCAGCGTGGTGAGGTGGGTGCGCAACTGGTGCGAGGCGTCGTCCAGAAACTGCCGCTGCTGTGCCACCAGGTCTTGCGTGCGCGCCATCTGCTGGTTGACGGCGTCCACCAGCGGGCGGATGTCGGCGGGCAGGTCGTTGGATGCCAGCGGGGTCATGTCGTCGCTGCTGCGGGCCTGCACCTCGCGCGCCAGCCGCGCCAGCGGGCGCAGCGCCACGGCCAGCAATGCCGCAGTGCCCAGCACCATCAGGGCCAGCACCAGCGCATCGCGCTGCACCGCGCGGCGCACAAAGCGGGCAGTGAAGTCCTCGCGCGACCGGGTGCTTTCGGCCACCTGCACCAGCACGGTGGATGCGGGCTCCGCACGGTCCAGCGCGCGGCGGTAGGCGGCCAGCCGCACGGACTCTCCAAAGTAGGTGGCGTCATAAAAACGCGGTACGCCGGGCTCCAGCGCGCCAGCAGGAAGGGGCAGGTCGGCATTGCCCAACTCCACCAGCCCGTCGGACGACGCCACGCGAAAGTACACATTGCCGCTGGCCGTGAGTTCAAAGAATTCCAGCATGCTGTACGGCAACTCGGCCGACAGGCCGCCCGAGGCGGTGGAGATGTTGGCGTCGATGGACTTGAGCGCGCCGAGCAGCGAGCGGTCGTAGGCTGCATTGGCAGCCTCCAGCGCATCGTGCCGTGTCATCCAAAGCTCTACGCCCGTCACCATGGCCAGCAGTGGCAGCAACAGCATGGCCAGCAGCCGCCACAGGCTGGCGCGGCGCAGGCGTTGCATCAAAGTCATGGCAGCGGACTCCGCCGCAAAGAACAGGGCGCGGTCCTGAACCTGCGCGTGGCCCAAGCCAGTGCCACCGTGGAACTGGCTTTGCCAGGCCACGGGTGGCGTCCCCCCTCAGGGGGGAAGACGCGCAGCGTCTCAGGGGGGATCCACATCATTTGCCTCTAGCGCATAGCCCAGGCCGCGCAGCGTGGTGATGCGCACACCGCTGCCATCCAGCCGCTTGCGCAGGCGGTGCACAAACACCTCCACGGCTTCGGGGTGCACGTCGTCATCGTCGGTGAACACCCGGTCCAGAATCTGCTGCTTGGAAAACGGCTCGCCACTGCGCTGCACAAGCACGCGTAGCACGGCATGTTCGCGCGGGGACAGGGCCAGGGGCTCTCCGCGCAGCGTGAACTGCTTGCGGGCGCTGTCATACACCAGCGCGCCGCAGGCCTGGCGCTGGTGCTCGTTGCCGCGCGCGCGGCGCACCAGAGCGTGCAGGCGGGCCTCCAGCTCGGCCAGCTCAAAGGGCTTGGCCAGAAAGTCGTCCGCCCCCGCGTTGAGCGAGCGCACGCGCTCGTCCAGCGAGTCACGCGCCGTCAAGATCAGCGCGGGCAGGCGCTGGTCGCGGTCGCGCAGGCGCTGCAGTACGGCCTGGCCGTCCAGCCCGGGCAGTCCCAGGTCCAGCACCAGCGCGTCGTAGTTGTCGTGCTGCTGCAGCGCGCGGTCGGCCAGGCGGCCATCGTTCACCCATTCGACCTGGATGCCCGCATGCTCCAGCGCGCGGCTGAGCCAGGTGCCCAGGTTGTGGTCGTCTTCGGCCAGGAGGATGCGCATGGGGGGATGCTACCGTTTGTGCGGAATGCGCAGGGCTTGCATTCAGCGTGGAGCCATTCAATGCGGAGCGGTGAGGGCGCGCAGGCGCCAGCAGCCGAACTGTGCGCACGCGCTGCCCAGGCCAGGCAGCCGTGCAAGGGCCGCCCCGCCGCACTGGCTGCGTCCCCCTTCCCGACCCGCGCAGCGGGGCGAGAGAAAGGGGGAAGACGCGAAGCGGCTCAGGGGGGTCAATCGGGTTTGACCTTCGCACGCAGCAGCACCTTCTTCCAGCGCTCCTGTTCAGACGCAATGAACTGCGCAAACTGCGCGGGCGTTCCGCCAATGGCCTCGGCCGCGTCCGCGTTCAGGCGCTCCAGCGAGCCGGGGGCCTTGACGGCCTTGGCGGTCTCGGCTGCCAGCTTGTCGAGGTTGGCCGGTGCCAGGTTGGCGGGGGCCAGCATGCCGTACCACTGCGTCATCTCAAAGCCCGGGAAGCCCTGTTCGGCCACCGTGGCTACGTCGGGCAGCTGGGGCAGGCGCTTGGCCGAGCCGGTGGCAATGCAGCGCACCTTGCCGGCCTTGATGAAAGGCAGCAGGGCGGCAGCGCCCACGGCAGCGGCATCAAGGCGGCCCGAGAGCAGGTCGGTCATCATGGGGCCGGTGCCACGGTAGGGCACGTGCAGCATGAAGATCTCGGCGGTCATCTTGAGGTATTCAAACGCCAAGTGGCCCGCGCTGCCGTTGCCCGCCGAGCCATAGCTGAGCTTGGCCGGGTTCTTCTTGGCGTAGGCGATGAACTCCTTGAGATTCTTGGCGGGCACGTCGGGGTGCACCACGTACAGGCTGGGCACCTTGGCCAGCAGGCTCACGGGCTTGAAGTCCTTGTTGGCGTCGTAGGGCAGCTTGTCGAAGATGAAGGGGTTGACGGCCAGCGTGCCGATGTGGCCCAGGATCAGCGTGTGCTGGTCGTCCGAGCGTGCCACTTCACCCATGGCGATGTTGCCGGCGGCGCCGGGCTTGTTGTCTACATACACGCTCTGGCCCAGCGTCTTGCCCAGCTCGGCAGCGGTGGAGCGGGCCACGATCTCCGAGCTGCCGCCCGGAGCGAACGGCACCACAAACCGCACTGACTTGGAAGGCCAGGCCGCCTGGGCCGATGCACCGGTGGGCAGCAGGCCGCCCAGGGCCAAGGCGCCGCTGGCTCCCAGCAGGTGGCGGCGGGTGGGGGACCAGAGGGCGGGGTGTTCGTGTGAAAGCATGGGGGTGTCTCCGTCAAAACAATAGGCCGAAAGGCCAAAGGGCCCAAAGGCGAACAAGGCGCATGCGGTATGCGTGTGGCGCCATGGTGCCCGGGCCGTGCTTTCGGAATGCTGTCAGCGGGCTTGGTAGTTACCCGGGGGTGGCCCGCTGGCCCTGGTGGTGTTGTGTCAGCCCGCCGCGCAGGCTGCCACGGCGGTGCCGCTGAGCACCGCACCTTCCAGCGTCGCTGGGTAGGGGCCGTCCACATAGTCGCCGCAGGCCGTCAGCCCCGGCAACACCTGCATGGCGGGCCGCTGCAGGCCGGGGGTGCACGCAAACGTAGCGCGCTTTTCGACCACGGTCTGCACAGGGCGCAGGCCGGGCAGGCCCAGCTGCGCGGCGGCTTGCTGCAGCACCTGTTGCTCGATGAGTGCCCGGTCGCCGTCGCTGGCGCTCACCACAAAGGCCAGCAAGCCCTGCTGGCCGTCAAGCTGGCCCCGGTCGAACACGAACTGTGCCGGGTGCTCGGCCGTGTTGCGCAGCGCCAGCATGGGCAGGGGCAAGCGCGCTCCGCTGGCGTGGGCATACACGGTGGTGATGGCCTCAAACCGCAAGGCGTTGGCGGTGGCACTCCAGCGGGCCGCAGCGGTCAGGCCCGCCGTGCTGGCAAGGCCCTCGACCAGCCGCGCGGCCTCCCACGAGGGGCAGGCCAGGGTGATGTGGTCGAAGGCATCGGTTGCTTCTGAGCCTTGCGCCGCACCCCCAGTCCCCGCTAACTGCCAGCGTCCGCTGGGCAGGGGCACGAGCCGCTGGATGCGTTGGCCAGTGACCACCTGGCCGCCTTGCTGCACCAGCCAGCGCATCGCGGACTCGGGGAATAGCGCGCCCAGGTCGGTGCGGGGCAGCAGCAGGTTGGAGCCACCGCGCCCGCTGAACAGGCTGTCTTGCAGCACCCGCAAAAACACCTGGCCGCTGGCCTCGCGTGCGGGGGTGTTGAGTGCCGACACGCACAGCGGGTCGATGAACTCGGCCATCAGCCGGGGCGTGAGCGGGGCGCACAGGTCTGCCACCGAGGTGTGGGGTGCGCAGCGAAAGCCGCGCAGCTGCCAGGCGGTGGCCGTGCGCAGCAGGGCGACCTTGTCTTGCCAGCCCCAGCCTTTGGCGCGCACGATGCCCAGCAACGCATCGAGCGGCGGGGGCAGGTCGGGCAGTTGCAGGCCCTGGCCGTCGGGGAACTGCAGGGTCAGCGGCAGGCGTAGCAGCGCGGTGGCGGGGTCTACGCCCACCAGGCGCATCAGGCGCAGGCTCTCGGTGTAGGCGCAAATCAGGATGTGCTGGCCGTTGTCGAGCGTGGCCGCTGTGCCATCCGGCAGCACGCCCGGCACGGCGCGGGCGCGGCCGCCCACCGTGCGCGCGGCCTCGAACACGGTGACCTGGCGGCCTGCCTGCCGGTGGGCGATGGCCGCGGCCATGCCGGCCCAGCCAGCCCCGATGACAGCGACTTTCTTTGGTGCCACGCCGGGCTACATCCTGCCCAGGGCTTGCATCTTCCAGGCCAGCCAGAACTTGCGCAGCGGCGTGAGGCGGATACGCTGGTGCAGCACCTGGAAGTTCTCGTGCTCGATCTCGCGCAGCAGGGTGCGGTAGATGCTGGCCATCATCAGGCCGGGCTTTTGGGTGCGGCGGTCTGCGTCGGGCAGCAGGGCAAAGGCCTCGTCATACAGCCGGTGGGCACGCTCGGCCTGAAAGCGCATGAGGGCGGTGAACCGGTCGGAGTACTCGCGCTTCAAGATCTCGTGCGCCTTCACGTCAAACTGCTGCAGCTCGCTGACGGGCAGGTAGATGCGGCCCAACATGGCGTCTTCGCCCACGTCGCGGATGATGTTGGTGAGCTGGAACGCCAGGCCCAGCCGGTGGGCGTATTCGGTGGTGCGCGGGTCAGTCTGGCCGAAGATGCGCGCGGCCACTTCACCCACGATGCCCGCCACCAGGTGGCAGTAGCCCTTGAGGCCTGCAAAGTCGAGGTAGCGCGTCTGCTCCAGATCCATCTGGCAGCCGTCGATCACGGCCTGCAGGTGGCGCTGTTCGATGCCGTAGTCGGCCGCCAGCGGCATCAGCGCCAGCATCACCGGGTGCGTGGGCTGGCCCGCGTAGGCCTTGGTCACTTCGGCCTGCCACCAGGCCAGTTTGGTGCGGGCCACGCCGGGGTCGCTCACCTCATCGACCACATCGTCCACCTCGCGGCAAAACGCATAGAACGCCGTGATGGCCGCGCGGCGGGGCGCGGGCAGAAAGAGAAAGGCGTAATAGAAGCTGCTGCCCGAGGCCACGGCTTTTTGCTGTACGTACTGCTGCGGTGTCATGGGGCGAGATTGTCCCATGGCGCACTGGGGCGGGCCGATTGTCGGGGTTTGCGGTGTTTTCGGGCGGATGCGCTAGTGCAGCATGCCGAGGTTGCTATTCAAATGATAGCTTTAGGGAGATGTTGCAGAGGCGGCGGGCGCAGGGGCAGGCGCCTCGGGTTGCGACATCTCGCGCATCAGCGCGTCCAGGTCGTCGCCCTGGATCGACATCTCGGGCAGCGTGGCGGGCGTGCTGCGCAGCCACTGCGTGGTGGCGGGCACGGCCATCACCAGGGCAATCACGCCGGCCAGGCAGAGCGGGTAGGGCGCCAGCGCGCGCGCCACCGCGCCCATGGCGGGCCGGGGCGCCACCTGGGCGCGGGACAGCACCAGCGCGTAGCCCAACGGCGGCAGCAGGAACCCCGCCTGCAGCACCAGCAAGGTGAGCGCGGCCACCCAGGCCGCGTCGTCCACCAGCGCCAGCAAAGGGGGCATGACGATGGGGATGATCAGGAAGATCAGCTCGAACGCATCGAGCACAAACGCCGAGCCCAGCAGCACGGCCAGCACCACCCCCATGGCCAGCAGGGGCTGGCCCTGCAGGGCACGCATCCATTCGGCCACCAGCACATCGGTGCCGTAGGCGCGCAGCACCAGCGAGAACGTGACGGCCGCCACCAGCAGCGCAAACAGCGCACCGGTGAGCGCCATGGCGTCGTCCAGCACCTGCGCCAGCCGCCGCCGCGTGAGCTGGCGCGACGCCACGCCCCACACCAGCAGCAACACCCCGGCGGTGGCGGCGGCCTCTACCGCCCGCACGCGGCCGGTGGTGACCAGTGCCAGCAGGGCCACGATGAGCGTAGGCACCACGCCCAGCGTCCAGCGCTCGCTGCGGGTGAGGGGCACGGGTGCTAAAGATGCGGCCCCTTGATCTGCGGTGCCGCCAGTGCGGCGCTGGGCGAGCCACCAGGTCACGCCCATCCACAGCACCAGCAGCAGTGCGCCCGGCGCCAGGGCGGCCTGCAGCACGTCCTGGGTGTTGATGATGCGGGTGCCTGCGCGGGCGCTGGCCAGCCCCAGCTGCGTGGCCAGGGTCAGGCCCTCGGTGTGGGCGCGCAGCATGGCATCGCCCAGCAGCAACAGCACCAGCGACGGTGGCACGATGATGCCCAGCGTGCTGGCCACGGCGACCAGGGCGGTGCGGCGGGCGGGCGGCATGCCTTCGTGGGCCCAGGCCTGCCCGGCGGTGTGCGACAGGGTCACCAGGCTGGCCCCCACCGATCCGTTCATGGGCGCCATGAGCATGCCTACGCCCAGGCCCGCCATGTCGGGCGCGGCCCGTTGCCCCACCACGCGCGCCAGCAGCTTGCGCAGGCCGCTGTACAGGCCGTTGACCATTGCCAGATGGTTGAGCAGCGCACCCACCACGGCGTACAGAACCAGCGCCTGCAGCAGGTCGTGTTCGAGCAGGCCCACCACGCGTTCCGGCAGGCTGCGCAGCACCGCGCCATCAAACGCGCCCAGCGCCAGGCCCGCCACCGCGCCCAGGGTGCTGACGCCCAGCAGCACGGCGTAGGTGGCCCAGCCGGTGGTCATCATCAGCACCAGGGCCAGCACCAGCAGCAACAGGCCGATGGCATTCATGGGATGAGACTCATGCAGGGTCCGCCGGTGTGCCAGTGGGCGTGCGCAGGGTATGCATGGCCTTCCACAGGTCGGCCAGTGCTTGCAGAGCCAGCAGCACGGCCAGCATCAGCAAGGCCAGCTTGATGGCGAAGTAGCCGGGGTTGGCGGTTTCAGGAAAACTTTCCAGCCCCCGCACCGACCGCCACACCGTGGGCGCGGTGTTGATGCACACAAACACCGCCCAGGGCAACACGGCCAGGGGCGCGCCCAGCAGGCGCATGGCGCGCACCGGTCCCCGGCCCGCATGGGCAAGGTCGGGGCGGCTGACCAGGTGGGCGCCGCGCCGGTCCGCGTGGCGCAGGGCCACGGCCACATACAGCGCAAACAGCACCTGCGCGAGGTCGTTGGCCTGGCTGGACCCCGCGCCCCACCCGTCGCGCAACGGCCATTGCAAAAACAGCAGCAGCACGACCAGCAGCGCCAGCGGCATCACCAGCGCGCCCAGGCGGTTGAGCCAGCGCTCCAGCGGCAAGGGGGTGGGCAGGTCCGGCGGCAGATGCATGCAGGTGAAGGGGCTACGAAACGTGCCGCGATAGGGGCCAGTGGGCGGCGCGGTTCAGCATTCGACCACATTCACCGCCAGCCCGCCGCGCGATGTTTCCTTGTACTTGACCTTCATGTCCGCGCCGGTTTGCATCATGGTCTTGATGACCTTGTCGAGCGAGACCACGTGCTGCCCGTCGCCGCGCAGCGCCATGCGGGCGGCGTTGATGGCCTTGATCGCACCCATGGCGTTGCGCTCGATGCAGGGGATCTGCACCAGCCCGCCCACGGGGTCGCAGGTCATGCCCAGGTTGTGCTCCATGCCGATCTCGGCCGCGTTCTCCACCTGCTCGGGCGTGCCGCCCATCACGGCGGCCAGCGCGCCGGCGGCCATGGAGCACGCCACGCCCACCTCGCCCTGGCAGCCCACCTCGGCGCCGGAGAGTGACGCGTTCTCTTTGTAGATGATGCCGATGGCACCTGCGGTGAGCAAAAAGGTGGCAATGCCGTCGTCGTTGGCCGGGATGGGGCCCTGCAAAAAGTTGACGTAGTAGTGCAACACGGCCGGGATCACGCCCGCTGCACCATTGGTAGGGGCCGTCACCACGCGGCCGCCCGCGGCGTTTTCTTCGTTCACGGCCATGGCGTACAGATTCACCCAGTCCAGCATGGAGAGCGGGTCGCGCAGGGCGGCCTCGGGCGAGCGGCTCAGGTTCTTGTGCAGCTCGGCCGCGCGGCGGCGCACATGCATGGGGCCGGGCAGGGTGCCGGTGCTGGCGCAGCCGCGCTGCACGGCGCCGGCCATGGTCTGCCAGATGGCCAGCAGCTGGCGCCGCACCTCGGCGGGGCTGCGCCAGTGCTGCTCGTTGGCGGCCATGAGCTGGGCCATGCTCAGGCCGGTGGCGCGGCACTGCGCCAGCAACTCGGCACCGGTGCGGAACGGGTATGGCAGGCCCTGGCCATGGCCTGCGGTGCCTGCATTGGAGCTGGCCGGGGTGTTGAGCACCCGCTGGCCCGCTGCATCGACCACAAACCCACCGCCCACCGAGTAGTACTCCCGCATGGCGATATCGTTGCCCTGCGCATCCAGTGCATGGAATGCCATGCCGTTGGGGTGCAGCGGCAGGCTTTTGCGGCGAAACAGCAGGTGGTCCTTTTCGACAAACGGCACAACATGCTCGCCCAGCAACGCCAGCGTCCCGCTCTGGCGGATCTGTGCGATGGCGGGGGCGATCTGGTCGGGGTCGATATGGTCTGGCTCATGCCCGGCCAGGCCGAGCAGCACGGCGCGGTCGGTGCCGTGGCCCACGCCGGTGGCCGAGAGGGAGCCGAACAGCTCCACCGTGACCTGGTGCACGGCCGCCAGGCCGACGGTGTCGCGCACATGGCAGGCAAACTGCCGCGCCGCAATCATGGGCCCCACGGTGTGGGAGCTGGACGGACCGATGCCGATTTTGAAGAGGTCGAAAACGCTGACGGACATGGTGGGGGTGACCCTGGCTCAAAAGAAGTGCCGCAGCGCTTGTGGCGCGCGGGCACGGGCCGGCAGGGTGGGGCGCTGGCCACCGCCCTGCCACGGTGGCCGCGAGGCTAACCGGGTGCGGTGGCCGGGGCATGCTCGCTATCCCTGCCCCGGCCGGGCCGAGGGCGTGGAACATCTCAGCGAATTGCTATAAATTGGATAGCTATTAGCGCATATAAATCAAGCGCTACAGGCATTTTTGCACTGCATGGCGCTCTGGCGGGCGAGTGTGTGAGCCCGCCTTGCGGCCCATGAATCTTTCTTACATCACCAGCGCGCGGCCCAGCATCACGCACCAGTCCCACCCACGGAGCTTGGGCCGGGTGTGCAGGCTGCCCCCTTTGAGGGCATCGACCTTGTCGAGGATGCGCAGGCCGCCTTGCACCACCAGCCGCAGCTCCCAGCCAGCGCGGCCGGGTAGGCTATGCACCAGGGGGGCGCCGCTCTGCATCATGGTGCGGGCCCAGTGGGCGCAGTCGGCAATCAGGCGGGCGTTCTCGCGGGTGCTTTGCAGCGCCAGCAGCTCGGACTGGCAGGCGCCATAGGTCGCGCAGTCGGAGCGCGGCAGATAGTGGCGACCCCGGGGAATGTCCACCGACAGGTCCTGCCAGAAGTTGATGAGCTGCAGCGCAGTGCAGATGGCGTCGCTCTGGCGCAGCGCCTGGGCATCGTGCACGCCATAAAGGTGCAGCAGCAGCCGGCCCACGGGGTTGGCCGAGCGGCGGCAGTAGTCCAGCAGTTCGTCGCGGTCGGCGTAGCCTTCGCCGTCGCGGGTTTTTTCCACGTCCTGGGCAAAGGCGCTCAGCAGGTCTTCCAGCAAAGGCGCAGGCAGCTGGTGGCTGCGCAACACGCCTTGCAGCGGCAAAAACACGCTGGCCCAGCGGGGCGAGGGCGCCTGGCCCTGGGCGATCGCGCGCAGATCGGCCAGGTAGGCGGCCAGGTCTGCCAGCCGGGCGGCGGGCAGGGCATCGCCTTCGTCGGCCATGTCATCCGCCGTGCGCGCAAAGCCGTAGATGGCGGCAATCGGCTGGCGCAGGTGGGGCGGGCACAGCAGGGATGCGACCGGGAAGTTTTCGTAATGGGTCACGGGGGGCGCCACCGCATCGGTCGCAGTGGGCTGTGGCGCGGAGCCTGCGCCGGGGTGGGGAGAGGGGCTGGGACGGTCGTTCACACCCCGGATTGTCGCTTGACAAGCTCAAGGGCTTCTCATAGATTACTAACCGGTCAGTCAGTAATCATAAAAACCAATCCAGTGGGGGACAAGGCGGCTGGCCCCTGCACCTGTTCACAAGCGCCCTGCATGGCTGCGGGTCGCCGGTTGGCGGGTGCCTGGTGTACCGTCGCTGCGCGGGCGCTCCGGCCTGCGTTTTGCTTGCTGATCCTTGTGGCCCCTTCTTTTTTCACCGGATTTCCCATGCGCACTTCCTCCGCCCTGCGGCCCTTTTCACGGCATTCCAGGCTTTTGCTGGTGCTGGCCACCGCTACCGTGCTGGCCGCCTGTTCGCGTCCCGCACCGCCCGAGGAGCCCGTGCGCTCCGTCAAGCTGATGACGGTGGGCGTGGGTGCGCTGCAGTCCAGCCTGGAGTATTCGGGCGAGGTGCGCGCGCGGGTGGAGTCGCGCCTGGGCTTTCGGGTGGCGGGCAAGATCGTGCAGCGCCAGGCCGAGCTGGGTCAGCGCGTGAAGGCAGGCCAGGTGCTGGCGCAACTGGACCCCAAGGACTACCAGCTGGCGGCTGACGCAGCGCGTGCGCAGGTGGCGTCGGCCACCACGCAGCGCGACCTGGCGGCGGCAGACCTCAAGCGCTACCAGGCGCTGAAAGACCAGAACTTCATCAGCGGTGCCGAGCTGGAACGCCGCGAGGCCACGCTGAAGGCCGCCCAGGCCACCCTCGACCAGGCGCGTGCCCAGCTGTCGTCGCAGGGCAACCAGGCTGCTTACACCACGCTGGTGGCGGATGTGTCGGGCGTGGTGACGGGTATCGATGCCGAGCCGGGCCAGGTGGTGTCGGCCGGCGCCCCGGTGGTGCGCATTGCGCAGGATGGCCCGCGCGACGTGGTGTTTGCCGTGCCGGAAGACAAGGTGGCGCAGATCACGACGGGCTCCGAGGTCGCCGTGCGTGGCTGGTCGGGTGGCAGCACGCTGACAGGCCGTGTGCGCGAGGTGGCTGCGAGCGCCGACGCGGCGACCCGCACATTCCAAGTCAAGGTGGCCATTGACGCGGCCGACGCCCCAGCGCTGGGCGCCACCGTGTACGCCACGCCCAAGGCGCTGAGCCACGCCGGCATTGCCGCCATCAAGCTGCCCACCAGCGCGCTGCGGCAGGAGGGCCAGTCCACCGCCGTTTGGGTATACGACCCTGCAACCAGCACCGTCAAGTCGCAGGTGGTGCAGATCGCCACGGCCGATGGCAACGATGCCGTGGTGGCCGGGGGACTGACCCCCGGCATGCAGGTGGTGGCCACCGGCGTGCATGTGCTGTCTCCCGGTCAAAAAGTGACGGTATACCAGCCAAAAGTGGCTCAGGCGCCGGTGAATAAAGCGCAAACAGCTCCTGAAACTGTAGCAATGCCGACGGTACTATCGGCTCCTGCGGCCGCCGCTGCACCCGCCACCGCCACGGCCTCTGCCGCCAACTGAGGCCCGTAATGACGCAAATCCAACCCAAAGAGGGGTTCAACCTCTCCAAATGGGCGCTCGACCATCCCGCGCTCACTCGCTACCTCATGGTGGTGCTGATGCTGCTGGGCTTTGCGGCCTACTTCCAGCTGGGGCAGGACGAAGACCCACCGTTCACCTTCCGCGCCATGGTGGTACGCACCTACTGGCCCGGCGCCACGGCCCAGCAGGTGGCCGAGCAGGTCACTGACAAGATCGAGCGCACGCTGCAAGAGGTGCCGTATGCGGACAAGATCCGCAGCTACTCCAAGCCCGGCGAGTCGCAGATCATTTTTCAGATCAAGGACTCCTCCAAGCCCGGCGACGTGGCCAATGTCTGGTACAGCGTGCGCAAGAAGGTGGGCGACATGCGCTACACCTTGCCGCAGGGCATCCAGGGCCCGTTCTTCAATGACGACTTCGGGGACGTGTATGGCGTGATCTACGCGCTGGAGTCCGAGGGCTTCAGCTACGCCGAGCTCAAGCAGTTTGCCGATGATGCACGCCAGCAGCTGCTGCGCGTGCCCGATGTGGCCAAGGTCGAGCTGTTTGGCGTGCAGGACGAAAAGCTCTTCATCGAGATCTCGCAAAAGCGCTTGTCGCAACTGGGCCTGGACATGAACCAGGTGCTCGCTCAGCTGGGCCAGCAGAACGCAGTGGAGAGCGCGGGCACCATCCAGACGCCCCAAGACCAGGTGCAGGTGCGCGTGCAGGGCCAGTTCAACGCCATCGAGGACCTGCGCGCGATGCCGATCCGTGGCCCCTCGGGCGCGCAGCTGCGGCTGGGCGATATCGCTGAAGTGCAGCGCGGCTATGTGGACCCACCGGGCGTGAAGGTGCGCCACCAGGGCCGCGAGGTAATCGCGCTGGGCGTCTCCATGGCCAAGGGCGGCGACATTATTGCGCTGGGCAAGGCGCTGCACACGGCCACGGACCGCATCGGCGCCACGCTGCCGGCCGGTGTGAAGCTGGTCAATGTGCAGGACCAGCCCAAAGCGGTGTCCACCTCGGTGAATGAATTCGTCAAGGTGCTGATCGAGGCTGTGGTCATCGTGCTGGCGGTCAGCTTCATCAGCTTGGGCTTTCACAAGCGGCCCGGCAACAACCCGCTGTGGAAGCGCTGGTATATCGACCCCCGCCCGGGGCTGGTGGTGGGCATCACCATCCCGCTGGTGCTGGCTGTCACCTTCCTGGCCATGTGGTACTGGGGCATCGGGCTGCACAAGATCTCTCTGGGCTCGCTGATCATCGCGCTGGGCCTGCTGGTGGACGACGCCATCATTGCGGTGGAGATGATGGTGCTCAAGCTCGAAGAGGGCTATGACAAGGTGCGCGCCGCCACCTTCGCCTACGAGATCACGGCCATGCCCATGCTCACGGGCACCTTGATCACGGCGGCGGGCTTCTTGCCCATCGGCCTGGCCAAGTCCACGACGGGCGAATACACCTTTGCGATCTTTGCCGTGACGGTGATTGCGCTGGTGCTCAGCTGGTTCGTGTCGGTCTACTTCGTTCCTTACCTCGGCACGCTGCTGCTCAAGGTGCCGCCTCACGTCTTGGCCGCTCAGGCCAACAAGGGCATCACGGACGACCCGCACGAGGTCTTTGACAGCCCGTTCTACCGCAGCTTCCGCCGTCTGGTGGACTGGTGCGTGCAGCACCGCTGGCTGACCATTGGCGCCACGGTGCTGACCTTTGCGCTGGGCATTGTCGGCATGGGCAAGGTGCAGCAGCAGTTCTTCCCGGATTCCAGCCGGCCTGAGATTCTGGTGGACATCTGGTTCCCCGAAGGCACGTCGTTCGCAGGCAACGAGGCCGTCACCAAACGCGTGGAGCAGCGCCTGCTGTCCGAGCCAGGCGTGAACACGGTGAGCACCTGGGTAGGCTCTGGCGTGCCGCGTTTTTATCTGCCGCTCGATCAGGTGTTTCCGCAGAGCAACGTGTCGCAGTTCATCGTGGTGCCCCAAGACCTGAAGGTGCGCGAATCGCTGCGTGTGAAGCTGCCTGCGCTGCTGGCGCAGGAGTTCCCGGAAGTGCGCGGGCGCGTCAAGCTGCTGCCCAACGGGCCGCCCGTGCCTTATCCCGTTCAGTTCCGCGTGGTAGGCCCTGATCCGCTGGTGCTGCGCGAGCGTGCGGACGAGGTCAAGGCCCAGCTGCGCCAGAACTCCAACATGCGCGGGGTGAACGACAACTGGAACGAGTCCGTGAAGGTGCTGCGCCTGGAAGTCGACCAGGCCAAGGCACGCGCCCTGGGCGTGACCAGCCAGTCCATCGCACAGGCGTCCAAGACCATTCTGTCGGGCACGCAGGTCGGCCAGTACCGCGAGGGCGACAAGCTCATCGACATCCTGCTGCGCCAGCCACTGGATGAGCGCAACGCCATCACCGACATTGCCAACGCCTATCTGCCCACGGCCTCGGGCAAGTCGATCCCGCTCACGCAGATCGCCAAGCCCGTGTTCACCTGGGAGCCGGGCGTGATGTGGCGCGAGAACCGCGACTACGCCATCACCGTGCAGGGCGACGTGACCGAGGGCCTGCAGGGCGCCACGGTGACGGCGGCGCTGCTGCCATCCCTCAAGGAGATTGAGGCCAAGTGGCGGTCGGCGGGCCAGACGGGCTACCGCATCGAGGTGGCGGGCGCCGTGGAGGAAAGCTCCAAGGGCTCGGCGTCCATCGCGGCGGGCCTTCCCATCATGCTGTTCATCACCTTCACGCTGCTGATGCTGCAATTGCACAGCTTCAGCCGCGCGATGCTGGTGTTCCTTACCGGGCCGCTGGGCATGGCGGGTGTGGCGGCGGCGCTGCTGTTGCTCAATCGGCCGTTTGGCTTCGTGGCGCTGCTGGGCGTGATCGCGCTCATGGGCATGATCCAGCGCAACTCGGTGATCCTGATCGACCAGATCGAGCAGGACCGCGCCCGGGGTGTGCCCGCATGGGATGCGATTGTGGAATCGGCCGTGCGCCGCTTGCGCCCCATCGTGCTCACGGCCGCGGCTGCGGTGCTGGCCATGATTCCGCTGTCGCGCAGCGTGTTCTGGGGCCCGATGGCTGTGGCCATCATGGGCGGGCTGGTGGTGGCCACGGTGCTCACGCTGCTGGCACTGCCTGCGATGTACGCGGCCTGGTTCCGTGTCAAGCGGCCTGCGCCAGAGGTTCCTGGGGCTGCTTGACCGGCAGGGCGTCCGCATCAGGTAAAATAGAAGGTTGACCGATTTCACACAGGCGGCAGCTCAGCTTGCCGCCTGTTTGTTTGTAGAACCGCGCGGGTGGCGAAATTGGTAGACGCACCAGGTTTAGGTCCTGACGCCAGCAATGGTGTGGGGGTTCGAGTCCCCCCCCGCGCACCACCCATGTGAGACTTTGCGGAACACGGCGCTGCTGCGCTGCAGCCAGCACGATCCACATTCATAAGAGGAATAGCCATGGCCGTTACTGTTGAAACCCTTGAGAAGCTCGAGCGCAAGATCACGCTGAGCGTGCCCGTCACCCTGATCCAGTCCGAAGTGGACACGCGCCTCAAGCGCCTGGCCCGTACGGTCAAGATGGACGGTTTCCGTCCCGGCAAGGTGCCCATGAACGTGGTTGCCCAGCGTTATGGCTACTCGGTGCAGTACGAAGTGCTGAACGACAAGGTGGGTGAGGCTTTTGCCGTGGCTGCGAACGAAGCCAACCTGCGTGTTGCTGGCCAGCCCCGCATCACTGAAAAGGAAGGCGCTCCCGAAGGCCAGGTGACTTTTGACGCCATCTTCGAAGTGTTCCCCGAAGTCAAGATTGCAGACCTGTCGGACGCCGAAGTTGAAAAACTGTCGTCCGAAGTGACAGACAGCGCCATCGATAAGACCATCGACATCCTGCGCAAGCAGCGCCGCAGCTTCGCCCAGCGCGCCATTGACGCCGCTGCGCAAGACGGTGACCGCGTGACCGTGGACTTCGAAGGCAAGATCGACGGCGAACCCTTTGACGGCGGCAAGGCCGAAGACTTCCAGTTCCTGGTCGGCGAAGGCCAGATGCTCAAGGAGTTCGAAGACGCGGTGCGTGGCATGAAGTTCGGCGAAAGCAAGACTTTCCCCCTGGCGTTCCCTGCCGAATACCACGGCAAGGACGTCGCTGGCAAAACCGCCGACTTCCTGGTGACCATCAAGAAGATCGAAGCGGCCCACCTGCCCGAAGTGAATGATGCTCTGGCCAAGTCGCTGGGCATTGCCGACGGTTCCGTGGATGGCCTGCGCGCCGACATCAAGAAGAACCTGGAGCGCGAAGTCAAGTTCCGCCTGCTGGCCCGCAACAAGGCTGCCGTGATGGACGCCCTGGTGTCCAAGGCCGAGCTGGATCTGCCCAATGCCAGCATCCAGGCCGAAATCGCCCGCCTGATGGAAGGCGCTCGCGCTGAACTCAAGCAACGCGGCGTCAAGGATGCCGACAAGGCCGAGATCCCTGAAGACGTGTTCCGTCCCCAAGCTGAGCGCCGTGTGCGCCTGGGTCTGGTGCTGGCCGAGTTGGTGCGCGCCAACGAACTGCAGGCCAAGCCCGAGCAGCTCAAGGCCCATATCGACGAGCTGGCTGCCAGCTACGAGAAGCCCGAAGACGTGGTGCGCTGGTACTTTGGCGACCGCCAGCGCCTGGCTGAAGTCGAAGCCGTTGTCATTGAGAACAACGTGACCGAGTTCGTGCTGTCCAAGGCTAAGGTGGTCGAGAAGGCCATTTCCTTCGACGACCTGATGGCGCAGCAGGGCTGATAGGCCCTCGGGCCGGGTGGCCTGCTTCGTGCAACTGCCCGGTTCTGGTCGTCAAGACACACCAGGGGCTTGTGCTTTCGTGCACAAGCCCCAATTCATTTCTGGGTACAGTACCTGCTTGACTGGAGAAATACATGAGCGCATTGGAAACACAAGGCCTGGGCATGGTCCCCATGGTCATCGAGCAGTCGGGCCGTGGCGAACGGTCCTATGACATCTATTCGCGCCTGCTCAAGGAGCGCGTGATTTTTCTGGTGGGCCCGGTCAATGACCAGACGGCCAACCTGGTGGTGGCACAGCTGCTGTTCCTGGAGAGCGAAAACCCCGACAAGGACATCTCGTTCTACATCAACTCGCCCGGTGGTTCGGTGAGTGCCGGCATGGCGATCTTTGACACCATGAACTTCATCAAGCCCGATGTCTCGACCCTGTGCACGGGCATGGCGGCCAGCATGGGCGCGTTCCTGCTGGCGGCAGGCGCCAAGGGCAAGCGTTTTGCGTTGCCCAATTCCAAGGTCATGATCCACCAGCCATTGGGTGGCATGCAAGGCCAGGCGACCGAGATCGAGATCCACGCCCGCGAGATCCTCAAGACCCGCGAGCAGCTCAACAAGATCCTCGCCGAGCGCACCGGCCAGCCGCTGGAGAAGATCCAGCGCGACACCGAACGTGACTATTTCCTCTCGGCCGACGAGGCCAAGGACTATGGTCTGGTCGATCAGGTGATCAGCCAGCGCGCCTGATCGCCCGAGGGCGGCGAAGCGGCGTTTTCCCGAGGGGAAGACGCCGTTTTTTATTTGGTTATCATCCCGACAACTTTCCGAAACAAGCAAGGCATTGCCCCCATGGCCGAGAAAAAAGGCTCTTCCAGCGAAAAAACCCTTTACTGCTCTTTCTGCGGCAAAAGCCAGCATGAAGTGAAGAAGCTGATCGCCGGTCCGTCGGTCTTTATCTGCGACGAGTGCATTGACCTGTGCAACGAGATCATCCGCGACGAACTGCCGGCTGGTGATCTGGCCCGCGAAGGCCGCAGCGACCTGCCCACGCCGGTCGAGATCAAGGCCAACCTGGACAACTACGTGATTGGCCAGGACGTGGCCAAGCGCACACTGGCCGTGGCAGTGTACAACCACTACAAGCGCCTGCGCCACAAGGACAAGGCCCACAAGGACGATGTGGAGCTGTCCAAGAGCAACATCCTGCTGATCGGCCCCACCGGCTCCGGCAAGACGCTGTTGGCGCAAACCCTGGCTCGCATGCTGGACGTGCCCTTCGTGATGGCCGACGCCACCACACTGACCGAGGCAGGCTATGTGGGCGAGGACGTGGAGAACATCGTCCAGAAGCTGCTGCAGAGCTGCAACTACGAAGTCGAGCGCGCCCAGCGTGGCATCGTCTATATCGACGAAATCGACAAGATCTCGCGCAAGTCCGACAACCCCAGCATCACGCGCGACGTGTCGGGCGAGGGCGTGCAGCAGGCCTTGCTCAAGCTCATTGAAGGCACCATGGCCAGCGTGCCGCCACAAGGGGGGCGCAAGCATCCGAACCAGGACTTCCTGCAGATCGACACGACCAACATCCTGTTCATCTGCGGTGGTGCCTTCGCCGGGCTGGAAAAAGTCATCGAGAACCGCACCGAGGCGTCGGGCATCGGGTTCGGCGCGTCGGTCAAGAGCAAGAAGCAGCGCTCCCTCACCGAGGTGTTCACCGAGATCGAGCCGGAAGACCTGATCAAGTTTGGTCTGATCCCTGAGCTGGTGGGCCGGATGCCTGTGGTAACGGCGCTGGCCGAGCTGAGCGAAGATGCGCTCGTGCAGATCCTGACCGAGCCCAAGAATGCGCTCGTCAAGCAGTACAGCAAGCTTCTGGCGATGGAAGGTGTAGACCTAGAAATTCGCCCTGCCGCCCTGAAAGCCATTGCCCGCAAGGCGTTGGCCCGCAAGACGGGTGCGCGGGGGCTGCGCTCCATCCTGGAGCAAGCGCTGATTGGCACCATGTTCGACCTGCCCAATACCAGCAACGTCGAGAAGGTGGTGGTGGACGAGTCCACCATCGAAGAGAACAAGCCGCCGCTGCTCGTCTACCGCGAAGCAGCCAAGAAGGCCTGAAAAGGCCTGAGAAGAGGCGTGCAGGAGTCCGCTGGTGCCTCCATGGATCAGACGGATTTCTTCACGCGGTCTGAGATGACCGGAGCGGGCGCCCTGTGGCCGCCCTTCGAACCATCAACCCTTGTGCCAGCACGGCTGCGTGCGAGGGTTGAAAATCCCCACATGTGGACCCACTTCCACAGAGCACTTTGAGGATTTCCATGTCCGGACATACCCCCCTGCCAGCTACCCCCCTTGACCTGCCGCTGTTGCCTTTGCGTGACGTGGTGGTGTTCCCCCACATGGTGATCCCGCTTTTTGTGGGCCGCCCCAAGAGCATCAAGGCTCTGGAGATGGCCATGGAGGCCGACCGCCGCATCATGCTGGTGGCCCAAAAGGCCGCAGCCAAAGATGAGCCTTCGGTGGCGGACATGTTCGATGTGGGGTGTGTCTCCACCATCTTGCAGATGCTCAAGCTGCCCGACGGCACCGTGAAGGTGCTGGTGGAAGGACAGCAACGTGCGCTGGTGACATCGATTGAAGATGCGGAGTCGCACTTCATGGCCACCGTGACGCCGGTGGAGGCCACGCCGGACGCCAACAAGCCCAGCGAAATCGAGGCCCTGCGGCGCGCCGTGATGCAGCAGTTTGACCAGTACGTCAAGCTCAACAAGAAGATTCCGCCCGAGATTCTGACTTCCATCTCCAGCATTGACGATCCCGGCCGTCTGGCGGACACCATCGCTGCGCACCTGCCCCTCAAGCTCGAAAACAAGCAGGTGGTGCTGGACCTGTCGGATGTGAAGGCGCGCCTCGAAAACCTGTTCGAGCAACTCGACCGCGAGGTGGACATCCTCAATGTGGACAAGAAGATCCGTGGCCGCGTCAAACGCCAGATGGAGAAGAACCAGCGTGACTTCTACCTGAACGAGCAGGTCAAGGCCATCCAGAAGGAACTGGGCGAGGGCGACGAGGGGGCGGACATCGAGGAGATCGAGAAAAAGATCAAGCTCGCCAAGATGCCAGCCGAGGCGCGCAAGAAGGCAGAGGCTGAGCTCAAGAAGCTCAAGCTCATGTCGCCCATGTCGGCCGAAGCGACGGTGGTGCGCAACTACATCGACGTGCTCACCGCGCTGCCGTGGAGCAAGAAGACCAAGATCAAGCACGACCTGGTGAATGCCGAGGGCGTCCTTAACGAAGACCACTACGGTCTCGACAAGGTCAAGGACCGCATCCTGGAATACCTCGCGGTACAGCAGCGCGTGGACAAGGTGAAAGCGCCTATCCTGTGCCTGGTGGGACCTCCTGGCGTGGGCAAGACCTCGCTGGGACAGTCCATTGCCAAAGCCACCGGACGCAAGTACGTGCGCATGGCCCTGGGCGGCATGCGCGATGAAGCCGAGATCCGCGGGCACCGCCGCACCTACATTGGCGCACTGCCGGGCAAGGTGCTGCAGAGCCTTTCGAAAGTCGGTACGCGCAACCCGTTGTTCCTGCTCGACGAGATCGACAAACTGGGTACGGATTTCCGGGGCGACCCGTCCAGCGCGCTGCTGGAAGTGCTTGACCCCGAGCAGAACCACACATTCGGCGACCACTATGTCGAGGTGGACTTCGATCTGTCCGACGTGATGTTCGTCGCCACGTCGAACTCGATGAACATTCCGCCAGCGCTGCTAGACCGGATGGAAGTGATTCGCCTGTCGGGCTACACCGAAGACGAGAAGACCAGCATCGCCATGAAGTACCTGCTGCCCAAGCAGCTCAAGAACAATGGCGTGAAGGACGAAGAACTGCTCATCACCGAGCCTGCCGTGCGCGACATGGTGCGCTACTACACCCGTGAAGCTGGTGTGCGCTCGTTAGAGCGCGAGCTGTCCAAAATTTGCCGCAAGGTGGTCAAGGGCTTGCAGCTGAAGAAGCTGGAGCCTCAGGTCGTCGTCACTGCCGACAACCTGCCGGACTTTTTGGGCGTGCGCAAGTACACCTACGGCCGTGCCGAACTGCAAAACCAGGTGGGGCAGGTGGTGGGCTTGGCCTGGACGGAGGTGGGGGGCGATCTGCTGACCATCGAGGCGGCCATCATGCCTGGCAAGGGAGTGATCACGCGCACAGGTTCCCTGGGCGACGTGATGAAGGAATCCGTGGAAGCAGCCCGTACGGTGGTGCGCAGCCGCGCACGCATGCTGGGCATCAAGGACGAAACGTTCGAGAAGCGCGACATCCATATCCACGTGCCCGATGGCGCCACACCCAAGGACGGCCCCAGCGCCGGGGCCGCAATGACCACGGCCTTTGTCTCGGCCCTCACCGGCATTCCTGTGCGCGGCGATGTGGCGATGACGGGCGAGATCACGCTGCGGGGCGAGGTAACGGCCATCGGCGGCCTCAAGGAAAAGCTGCTGGCCGCTTTGCGCGGTGGCATCAAGACGGTGCTGATTCCTGAAGAGAACGTGAAGGACCTTGCAGAGATTCCGGACAACGTGAAGAGCGGCCTGGAGATCGTGCCTGTGCGCTGGATCGACAAGGTGCTGGAGGTGGCGCTGGAGAGCAAGCCTGTGCCGCTGACGGATGAAGAGGTCGCCGTGGCTGCTGCAGCGGTAGCTGTGTCGACAGACAAAGCCGCAGCGTCGTCTGCTGCCGTCGATGGATTGAAACATTGATGCAAATTTTTTTGGGAGCCCCAAAAAATGCGCTACAATTCATTCCATCGCAGCAAACGTTGTACAATGTAAGGCTTCGATAAATGCGGGAATAGCTCAGTTGGTAGAGCGCAACCTTGCCAAGGTTGAGGTCGAGAGTTCGAGACTCTTTTCCCGCTCCAATTTCCACAAAAAGGGAAGCAATTGCTTCCCTTTTTTGTCAGAGGAATGGGAGTTCCTGGCGCGGTAGCAAAGCGGTTATGCCCCGGATTGCAAATCCGGTTAGTCCGGTTCGACTCCGGACCGCGCCTCCAGATACGGTCTGCAGCATTAAAGCGACGAAGCCCTCAGGGCGAAGACGCAAGCAAAGATCGTTTCAGGGGTTGGTAGTTGGATAAAAATTTTTTGGCTTGCAATCGAACATGGTCAAAAAGAGTTATATAATTTGAGGCTTGCTGATAAGCGCTAACGGAAACGTTAGAAAAATCAGAAAATGCGGGAATAGCTCAGTTGGTAGAGCGCAACCTTGCCAAGGTTGAGGTCGAG